>JBDRGH010000546.1:0-2772 GCA_043818015.1 Pseudomonadota bacterium | reverse complement strand
TTACTATTTCCAAAAGGCCATGAGGGCTACGGAATCCTACCACTTGGATATGCTGGAAAGGCTGGGTAAGGGTGAGGACCCTGAGAAGATTGCCTTGGAGAAGGCGAACTGGGTGAACACCCTCACCGACATCCAACCCTTTGAGGTAATGTATAGCCTGTCAAAACTCATGCTCACGCGTTCTCAGTCCGAAGCTGGCAAGGAGAACCTGTTTACCATCCCCTGAGGAAGAGTAAGGGGCATAGTCGAAAAAGATAATTAGCAGTGAGGGAGGCAAATGGAAGAAAAAAAACATGTGGGAATCATGGCAGTAAAGCAATTGAAGGAACTCATGGCACAGCACTTCCTAGAGATTGATGAGGCAGTAAGGACTAAAAGTAAAAAGGTCGCTTGGTGTAGCAGTGTAGGACCTGCCGAATTGGCACTCTCCCTTGGCTTCTTAGTTTACTATCCCGAAAACCATGCTGCCATATTGGGTGCAAACCGAACGGCCAGTGATTACATCCCTATTGCTAATGCCCACGGTTACTCCCCGGATATATGCTCCTATCTCACCAGTGACATCGGAGCCTATCTTAAGGGTGAAACTCCCCTTACTAAGGCCTATGGTATCCAGAAGATCCCTAAACCAGATGTCTTACTCTACAATACCAACCAGTGCCGTGAGGTATACGATTGGGCCAGTTTTTATAGTCGGGAATTCAAGGTGCCTTTATTGGGTATCAATACCCCCCACACCCAGCGCCAGATCCGGGAAGATACTGTGAAGTCGGTAGCTGCCCAATTAGAGCAGATGGTGCCAGAGCTGGAAGAAGCGGCCGGTCGCCCCTTCGATATCGACGAATTTCGTGAGGTTTTAGCCACTTCCCGTGAATGTTCCCTATTATGGGAAGCCGTCTTGGATACTGCATCAGCCAAGCCTTCTCCCCTATCCTTCTTCGATGGGTGCATTCACATGGGCCCGGCGGTGGTTATGCGGGGTAGGAAAGAGGCTAACGATTATTATCGGATGCTTTTAGAAGAAATGAAGGAGCGTATTGATCAGGGAGTTGCTGCCGTAGAGAGAGAACAATATCGCTTTTACTGGGAAGGGATGCCTATTTGGGGTAAATTGCGGAGTTTGAGTGAGCTCTTCACCAGGTTGAAAGTATGTGTGACGGTTAGCACTTACTGTAGCAGTTGGGTATTTTCCGCTTTTGATCCCAATGACCCCTTCCAAAGCATGGCTAGGGCATATAGTTCTATCTTCATTGGTCAAGATGACACCTGGAAGGAAAATTATATTGCCGATAGGGTAGAGCGCTTTGCTATCGATGGGATCTTGTTCCATGATGCCAAGACCTGTGCCAGCAATACAAATAACCGCTATGGTATGGCGAACCGCCTCAGTGACCGGTTGGGGGTACCTCACCTCGTAATCAACGGTGACCTTAATGACCTTCGCTGTTATTCCGAGGAACAAAGCGTGACCAACATTGAAGCCTTCGTTGAACAAATAGAGGAGTCACGGTGAGAATATATGCTGGTACTGACGTAGGCAGCTGCACCACTAAGGCAGTAGTGATCGACCAGGAAGGCAACATGGTGGGAAGTCATGTACGCCGCACCGGGGTTGACTATCAGAAGATTGCTAGAGAGGTACTTGATGTTGCCTTAAGCGGCAGGGGATGGGATGGTGTACCCATTGTTTCTACTGGGTATGGGAGGCACAGCATTACCTTCGCCTCAGAGACGAAGACTGAGATTGCCTGTCATGCCAGAGGAGGATTCGCTCATGTCCCCCGGGCGCTGACTTTGGTCGACATCGGCGGTCAGGATAATAAGGTGATCAAGCTCGATGACCGAGGTCATAGGATTGACTTTAAGATGAACCGAAAGTGTGCTGCTGGTACTGGCACCTTCATCGAGGAAATCGCTGCCAAGATGGCTATCCCCCTCGATATGTTGGATGGGATAGCCAGGAAGGCGGAGAGGCGGATTAAGATTGGAAGTTACTGTACGGTGTTTGCCTCTACTGAGATCCTAGCCCTCATTAGGGCAGGAGTTCCATCTGAGGAATTGGTTAGAGGGGTATTCGAATCGGTGGTAGACCGGGTGATGGAGATGATTCCCCTTGCTGATCCTGTACTTCTATGCGGAGGGGTAGTGGAGTATTATCCCATAGTCGTGGATATTTTCAAGGCACGAGTTTCGGGTGAGGTTATCGTTCCCCCCCATCCCCAGCTGACCGGAGCCTATGGGGCTGCCCTCTTTGCCCGCGAATCAGTTGGCTGATATGCATTACCTCAAGGGAAAGCCCGTGGCGATAAACCCCATCTCTAAGTTGGATCAAACATCCCGGGCAGGAGGTAACCACTATTTGGACCCCGGTTCTTATAATAGACTGCATCTTCGTGGTTTGGATGGCCAAGCTAACATCTCGGTGGGTAATACCGAAGGCACCACCCAAGCCACAGCATTCATCGGCGCCCTCCATTTCTATGTATTCCACTCCCTCAATAGAACTTAAGAGCCGACGGGGCTCATCGCTTATCCCTTGGTGCCACTTCAAATGGCAAGGTTCATGGTAGGTAATAGTTATAGGCTCAACAGGCTGGGGACAGAAACCCTCCCTGACCAGGAATTCCGAAAAATCACTCACCTTGGCCGAAAGATTCTTGGCTCGTAGTTGCCAAGGGTCGTTGTCCGGAAACCACTTCCCATAATCCTTGAGGGCAGAGCTACAGGTGGCGCAGCCCGTGACTATATGGTCGAAGGGAGATAGTATTTCGA
>JBDRGH010000545.1:0-2023 GCA_043818015.1 Pseudomonadota bacterium | reverse complement strand
TCAACATTCTGGTGATCATCTCGAACTCTTCCATACCTCCTGCGAAATATTTGGACGTATGCTTTCCGATCTCTTCTTCTCTCTTGTAGCCCCAGACTTCTTCCATTGCCCTATTGGCAGAGGTCACGAAACCTTTGTCGTCAGTTACTGTAACAACAGCTGATAAGTTGTTTACGATATTTTCAAAAAATCCATCTCCAGATTTCATCTCCCCTGTCCTCTCTCAGTATTGGGTTACATGGGTACATAACCCCGTTACAGCCTTCATATGACGCCTCTACGTCAACTGTGCACGTATACCCTGTCCACTATTGGATCTATCTTATGAAAGCTCATGATCTTTTCTATGTAGGCCTCTTTAATTGGTTCCTTCCTGGCCAAAAGGAGTCTCCCTCCACCGGTATATAAATTCCTTGACAAAACCATACCCTCTTTCAGCTCATGAAGAGGAATGCCAACCTCTAATCTGGAGGGGACCTCAAACGACTTAAGGAGGTCAAGAAGTTTGAATACAACCTCTGGATCGAAGTCGTAACCGCTCTGCTTTTTCAAATGGCTGAGTGCATCCTCTTTCGAAAAACCATTCTCATTTACCAATTCATCATAAGCCGAAGCTACCGCTATGATTCTGGCTCCAAGGGGAATCTCTTTGTCTTTCAGGCCATCCGGGTAGCCTTTCCCATCGAATCTCTCATGATGGGACCGAATCACTAAACCCGCCTCACGAAGGTTTTCAATCGAGGCTATTGCGGATTGACCCAGAATCGGGTGTTTTGTTACTAAGGTTTTCTCAGGCGGAGTTAGCTCGGAGGGGTCTCTATTCAGTATATTTTCTGGAACACCGATAAACCCGATATCGTGCAGCAGGGCTGAGACCTCTACCAATTCCACGTCGGTTTCACCGAGTTTGCATCTCCTCGCTATAGAATCAGAGATCGCAGCCACTCTCTTAGAGTGACCACCGAGCTCGGGGTTATACAACTCCAAAAGCCCAACAAACACCTTGATTGCGTCGAAAAAGTTCTTCTTCAGTTCTTTGTTCTTTTCCTCTATCTCCTGGGTTCTGTCCCGGACCTTTTGCTCGAGATTCCTGTTCAAATCCCTGAGTTCGGTATTCTGCTTTTTGGTTAGAAAGGTGAGTTCCCTGTTTTCCTTCACGAGCTCGTATTGTTTTACAGCATGGCTTACAATTATCTTTAATTCAAGATCATCCCAAGGCTTGGTTATAAACCGGTAGACCTCACCTTCATTGATTGCCTGTACTGCGGCAGCCATATCCGTGCATCCAGTGAGTATGACGCGGATGGTGTCCGGCGATTTCCTCTTCACTTGACGAAGGAACTCGGTGCCGGTCATCTCCGGCATCCGCTGATCAGACAGAACTAACGAAATTTCATGCTCCACTACTGTCTCGAGCCCTTCGCGGGCACTCGTCGTCGTAAAAACCTCATAGTTTTCTTTCCTGAACAAACGGGTCAAGGAGTGAAGTATCTTCTCCTCATCGTCAACGAAGAGGAGTTTGTGTCCGGACATTCTTATTTTTCCTTAATGGGTCACAACTCAAAAGCCAAGGAGGGATTATTCTATTTTTCTTATTATCGGCGAAACTCGACAAAACCTTTACTGTTATCGAAGAGGGAAATAAGAAAGTAGCACACAATGAAGAAGGGGTCAACCATCAAAACGGCTAACCCCTGGAAATTATCTGGCGTGCCCAAGGGGACGTGTAAAGTATCATCGTTGCTCGAACGATCTGATAATAACCTATAACGGTTTAATTTTACATGAAAAAGCGAAATTCATACCCTGGTTTTGTAATATTTTCCAATTGTAAAAGCCGGTAAATGATATTCGGTTTTCTTCCGTTGATTATTCAGATAAGTTCTTTTTCCCCTTTCCTCGCAGTGTCACACGGAGGATCTCGCTGGGACGCCAGAGTCTCATGCGCGGTCCCCATGTGCCCGTGCCTCTGCATACGATAACTGTCATACCATCCACCTCGTAACGTCCCTCCAATAGGGGA
>JBDRGH010000544.1:0-6274 GCA_043818015.1 Pseudomonadota bacterium | reverse complement strand
GGAAGATGAAAATCAATACTAAGAAGACGAAATTAGGAGTGAGGGAAGTCAAGTATCTTGGCTTCAAGATTAATTCGAAAGGAAGGGAGATCGACATGGAACGGGTAGCAGCCATCGCGGGAATGATCCCTCCATCGAACGTGAGACAATTAAGAGCATTCCTGGGGCTTGTCTCTTATGTAAGAGCCTTTGTACCCAACTTATCGATAAAAGCAGCGCCATTGTTCCAGCTGTTGAAAAAGGATGAACCCTTCGTATGGACAGTCCCGATGCAAGAAAGCTTCACAACAGTTAAAAGTCTCATTGCTTCGGCTCAGGCGCTAGTGCATCCCGATGTATCCAAGACATTCTTCGTAGCAACGGATGCGTCAGGGTCCGGAATCGGGGCTGCATTACTACAAGAGCATGATGGATGTAAAAGGCCAGTAATGTACATAAGTAGAACTCTTAAACCAGGCGAAACAAAATGGTCGACAATAGAGCTGGAAGCGCTCGCCGTCATTTGGGCCTTGGGGAAATTGGATGTTTATTTATGTGACAAAGAATTCGTCCTACTCACGGACCATAAGAACCTTACGTGGTTCGATAATGTAAAGAGTGCCAGAGTATCAAGATGGAAGTTATTCCTCCAACAATTACGTTTCAGAATCGAATACATTCCTGGAAAGAATAACGCAATAGCAGATGCCTTATCAAGGAATTCGACTATTCTGTGCAACATTACATCAGGATTCCCCGGTACTGCTCTGATGAGACATATTAAGTCCAGTCAAGCCAGACATAGTCAGGCTCTTGAGGAGGGGGAGGGGAATATGGAACAAGTAAATGGGATGTGGAAGGAGAAGGATAGCAGGAAGGTTTGGCTTCCGGAGGAAGGAGAAATAAGGAAAGAAATAGTCACCATTGCCCATGAGAAAGTAGTGGGACATGGGGGAAGAGATAAAACATGGGACGTTGTCCGCCAACACTTTATGGGGAAAGGATTGGGCGCGAGTGTAGAACGAATAGTGGCAGAATGCCCGACATGCCAAAAAACCAAGAGAGGTAATAAGAAGTTAGGGTTATTACAAACGTATTATGCAAAAGAGCCCTTTGAGGTCTGGCATGTCGACTTTGTCGGACCATTGGAAGGAACGAAATCAGGGAATGTATATTTGTTGGTTATTGTCGACAACTACAGTAGGTGGACCGCCTTGTACCCCTGCAAGGCAGCTAATTCAGACGCGGCGCTCCAGGGGCTGTGGAGTAGGGTTATTTCACAGTTCGGTGTTCCTAAGTCAGTGGTGAGCGATGGAGGTTCACATTTTAAGAATGCGGTAATAGAAGGGTTGTGCGAATGGATAGGGACTCGGAAGAGAACGGTTCTACCGTATACCCCAACTTCCAATGGACGCGTTGAGCGAATGAACCAGACAGTCGAGGGTATGATCGGGAGGCTAACCTTGAGTGGAGACCAGGAATGGGACCAGGTGCTCTCGGATATTGAGTTCTACATTAATGGCAGCTCCAGTAGGGCGACAGGGTTTAGTCCCTTCCACCTTTTATTCGGGAAACCTATGCACAACTGGTTTCACCTGATGGAACCCCTCCCAGATATCGAACTACCGACTGTTAGCTATGAGGACGCGGTTATCAGGTTGCAAGAGACATTAGCAAAGGTCCGGGATGCGGGGAAGGAAAGGATGGACGGCGTTGCCGAGAAGGCGAAAGAACGATATGATAAGGGAAGGAAAGACGTGCATTTTGAGCCAGGGGATTATGTCCTGAAAGCTACGGAAGGAGGAAAAAGGAAGAAGCTCCAACCCAAATGGCTGGGACCCTATAGAGTAGTACGGGCCCTGGGAGAGGTCGCATACGAACTTGAGGACCTTGTCTCAGAAGCAAAATTCAAGGTCCATGTGAAGAAATTAGCACCATTTAAGAGAGGAGAAATGACGGAGACAGAAATAAAGAATTTAAGCCTGCCAGATGGAATGTACCTCGTGGAGGAGTGCTTGGGACACAGAGGGACGGGACTGAATAGGGAGTTCCAAATCATGTGGACTGGGTACGCGGAACCTACATGGGAACCAGCTGAGGGAGTGCAGGGAACGGACGCGGTTAAGAACTACTGCCAACAGAAGAATCTGGAGATTCTTCATTAGGTAGGGGGAGAGTGTGGTAGGAGGGATAGTATACAGGGGGCTTTTTAAGTGAGACGTGGTCTCATGGATTTTTATCCCCACATTTTGTTGTCTTGATTGGTTTAGTGAAGGTCTTATGTGTGTGAATTGTTATTGGAAGATAGGAATAGTATTGGGCCAATGGGAGGGGTGAATTGAGATGAGATTGTAAGGGTCGGTTGAGGTGGCTGAGCGGAGTTGGGGAAAGGATGTTCAATTGATGAAGAGGTTATAGCCCTAATCCGCGAAGTGAGGAAGAAGTGGATTGGTGGGAGATATTATAGAACAGCCGGAGTGGCTAGATAATGAGGGATTGCAGGCAAATAGGGAGAATGAGCCCATGGATGATTAGTAGAATCATGAGGGAGTTGTGAGTGTAGCGTGGGAATCGTGACAGGAGATAGGGGGATCCAATGGAGAGACAGGAAATGGTTGTGAATTGAAAGAGTGGTGTATTATTAATTGGCCAAAGAGATGAGGAGCAGACGAAGAGGAGAAAAGAATAAGAAATTTATAAAGAAATAAACTAGAAGGTTTTACTGAAGAATTAAGTGTTAATATTAATGAACGACCACAACTTGGCCAAGTTCTGTGAAAAACAAATACTAGAAGAGTAGGAAGGAAGAGTAGAGAGAGAGAAAGAGAAAGGAAAGAGAAAGAAAAGCAAAACACCGAATAAATATCAGTCAGAATGGGAGATATACGTAGAGAGGGACTAGACAATGCCGAGGTACGAGTATTGACAATAGAACCTCCATACCTGTCATCGCTGGAAACTGATAGAGTGGAACAATTTGCGGATAAGTATAGAAGGTATAAAGCAAACGGAGGAAGAATGATATTAAAATCATGTGTCCATACCAAGATTTGGGAGGCGTTGAAGGTGCTATGCATAGAGCAGGAGCTCAACGAGGTGCCGGACGTCGAGTTTGAAAGACAGCTACGAATAGTAGAGGAATATTGTGAAGTGAAAGGGGAAGAATGGTCATTAAGAATCGCAAGTATTAGTATGAAAGACGAGAAATTAAGTTCATTCAACACATACGTTACCGAATTCCTGGAGCTTAAGGCAGCATGGACGGCCAGACAATGTCCTCCGAAGCGGATCATGAAACAGTTCCTAAATGGAATCCAGCCGGGGAAGTTGGGAACCGAGATGCAGCTCACGATGAGTGATGAAGACACACTCGAAACGCTCATTGGAAAGGTATCCAGGCGGCTACAGGATATGAGAAGAACGAGGAGATTATTTGGAGTGGAAATAAAGACGATAGAAAGACAAGCGAAAGAAATGAAGCTCAGTGAGGTAAGAGATAGATCAGAAGATTACGATGAGAGAAGGAAACAAACCTTGCTGAGGCTCCAGGCGGTCGAATGCTTCCATTGCCACGAAAAGGGACACTACAAATCTAATTGCCCTAAATTGGAACAAGGACGGCCAGAAGAAATGAAGAGAACGTTGAGAAACGGAAAGAATTACGGGATGTTGGAAGATGAGACACATAATTGGAAGATAGAAGTTAAGATAAATGAACATACCGAGAAAGCACTCATTGACACGGGGAGTAAACACTCTTTCATCAGTGAGGGTGTGGCGGAGGAACTTCAACGGGAGGGAACAAGATTAGATTGGATAGATGTAGATATTAGATTGGCCGACGGTTCGGCGCTTCCTGTGAAGGGAAAGATGAGAGTAAGGATGGAGGTGAGAGGACAGAAAATAACAAAACAAGTGCTCGTTAGTAAGATAGGAGAGAGAGTGATAATAGGGAGAGACTTACTAGATGAATTCCCGATCCTCACGATCTCCCCCGAACACACGGCGGACTGCTGGAAATTGCACCCGGATATATTTCAAATGTTGGTGCGGAGGTGGTGGCTTCCGTCCGTGGATCGCTTTGCATCTTTTGAGAACAAGCAGGTTCCGAATTTTAATTCGGTGATTGACGAGATCGGAACCGGGGGCATTGATGCATTTTCCCAGAATTGGAAATGCACTTGGAGCTACGGCAATCCCCCCTTTAAAGATGCAATTTTGACAAAGGTGGTTGAGAAAATAATTTCAGAAAGGGCAAATTTCATACTTATTACACCGAATTGGATGTATAAATCGTGGTATAAGAAAGCGATGAGATTCTCCAAGGACTTTTTACTCCTTGGGAGGAGTGATAATTTATTCTTCTCAAAAGTAAAGCGATATAAAGAGTCAAGTGGACCCCCTCCGTTCGATGTTGCAGCCTTCATGTTCGAGTTCGGTGCGATTGAGGAGGGAGCAGTGTGGACTCCGTTCGCAGCTGTCCCCTCGGTACCCCTGAGTGCAACTAACAAACATTCAATAACCATCGATTCAATTGAGGAAGATGAAAAGGCCCCATGGACCCCTACATCACCGGAAATTGTCCCTGAGAAGCTATATGAGAAAGAGTATTCTATAGACGCGCAGATAGAAGAGCTGGAGTTGGAGGCGTTTTATGACGATATAATAGGAAAGGAAGCTGTGGGAGAAGAGACGATCATTCCCGAGAACGATGACTCGAATAACCCCTATGACCTCTCCTGCTCCAATTTCAATGCAATTTATGACTACTCCTCCTATACCCCAACTTCATACAGTAAGCTCAACTCGGCGGAAAGCGACAATTTCGATTGGGTCCCGACCTCTCCTTCCTCAAAAGAGCACATAGACTTTCATGAGACATCGTACCCCACAATCGTGAAGTCGGAGAAGGTGGAAGATTTGGAGTCAATGGTTCAGAAGCGGAACGAACTCAGAGTATCCTGCAAACGGACTCGACAACAGTTAATGGACGAGTGTTACGATGACGAGGACAAGGAGGAGGAGGAACAAGACCCCCGTATCATCTATCAGCAGAAGAAAAGGTTCAAAATGAAGGGTGTGGAAGTTTCAAAGCAAGAGAAAGAGATTGAAATCTTGAATAAGAAAATTGATAAGGAGTTTGAAGGGAAAGTTGCCTGGGTGGTCGTCGAACGGTCTGATCGGTTATGGTTTGGAATTGAAGGAATTGAAAATAAAGAAGTTCAGTCTTTGTCTTCCGAAAATTCCCCTGCAACTAAAATTCAGAGGCCGGAAACCGTCCAGGAAATTGCGGGAAAAGCAGGGAAGGAAAGGCGGGAAATAGGGAGAGAGGAGAAGAGAGTTTGTCAGCCTTCGTTCCTTATGGTCATTACGGAGGAACTACCAGAGTACCTGAGGGGCGGAGAAAAGGAGACTGACGATGTGGAGTTGGGCAAAAGAGCTAAAGAAGTAGACGAAATGTTGCATGTAGAGGAATCCCAGGTAACAGACGCAATTGAGGAAATGTTGAGTCGTACCCAACCTGCCCTAAGGAAAGGGATTGAGGAAACGGTAGAAACATTCCTAGAAATATTCAAACCATTATCTGAGGAGCCAAGCGAGGCAGAACCCTTTTCCATTGAATTGGAACCTCAGGTAACCCCCAAGTGGCAAAAGGTGAGACGTCTGAGTCCTGAAAAGGCGCTATTTGTTAAGGAGGAGGTAGAACGACTAATTGATAGAAACATCATAGTCGTTTCGCGGAGCCCCTGGGCATCACCCATCGTGGTTGTTCCCAAAGGTACTACATACAGGTTGTGCATTGACTATAAACTCCTCAACTCTGTCACGGTTAAGGATCAGACTCCAATCCCAACCATACAAGACCTTTTCGATCAGCTTGAAGGCAAGAAGTACTTCGCCACTATTGATTTAGCACAGGGTTATTACCAAATCGCCATGCAAGAAGATAGCCAGCTTTATACTGCCTTCGTTACTCCCCATGGGTTGTATCAATTCAAGAGAATGCCCTTTGGCCTAGCGAATGCCCCGGCAGCGTTTGTCAGGATAATGAGGAAGGTCCTAGCCGGCCTTCTAGACATCCATTGTCTCCTCTACTTCGACGACATCTGCGTTTTTGGCTCGACCGAGGAAGAATTGAGGGAAAACTTACGTTTAGTATTTGAAAGGTTACAGTTATGGAAGATGAAAATCAATACTAAGAAGACGAAATTAGGAGTGAGGGAAGTCAAGTATCTTGGCTTCAAGATTAATTCGAAAGGAAGGGAGATCGACATGGAACGGGTAGCAGCCATCG
>JBDRGH010000543.1:0-3007 GCA_043818015.1 Pseudomonadota bacterium | reverse complement strand
GGCAGAGGCCATGAACAAAATGCTGGAAGAAGAGATGAAGAGGTCTCTGGTCGCTAAAGCCGGATTCTTTTTTTGCCGCCGGGCTTTTCAAAAATTTAATAAAAAACTGGATTACGCAGAATATGGCGGGGCCCCTGTTCTGGGCATTAATGGGATAGGAATTATCTGTCATGGAAGTTCTTCTGCAAGAGCGATAAAAAATGCCATTAAAATGGCAGCAGATTATGTCCAAAACAATGTCCTGGAACGTCTATCCCTTCAGTTGGCCGAGTTTTCCTCAAAGATTGGGTAACTCAATGTTTTGAACATTTGTATGTAACGGAACGAGGATCGGATATGGATAATTCAGGAAGGGTAGCGGTAGTTACCGGGGGATCAAAAGGAATTGGACGGGCAGTGGCACTTAAATTTGCCCAGGAAAAGGCAAGAATTGTTATCGTTCATTTTGATCCTGATGAATCCGCTGCTAATGATACATTGAATATACTCTCAAAGCAGGGAGTCGAGGCAGAGAGCCATAAGGTCGATGTCTCTTCCTATGGGGAAGTGGATGCATTGTTCAAAAGGATACTTTCCAAATTTGGAAAGGTAGATGTTCTGGTTAATAATGCAGGCATTACAAAAGATGCCCTGTTGATGAGGATGTCTGAGGATGACTGGGACAGGGTCATAAAGATAAATTTAAAAAGTGTGTTTAACTGTACCCAGGTCGTGATCAGATCGATGATTAAGCAGAGAAGTGGCTGTATTGTTAATATATCTTCAATGGTGGGGCTGATTGGGAATATCGGACAGGCCAACTATTCCGCATCCAAGGCGGGTATCATGGGATTTACCAAAACAGTGGCCCGTGAGGTGGCTGCGAGGAGTATAACCGTAAATGCCGTCGCCCCCGGTTTCATTGATACCGAGATGACCACATCCCTTTCCGATAAGGTAAAGGAGACTTTCCTGGGGCAGATTCCTATGGGGAGAATGGGTAAACCCGAGGATGTAGCAGAGGCGGTTTATTGGCTGTGCTCTGATAAGGCCAAATACATCACGGGCCAGATTATTCATGTGAATGGAGGAATGTTCATGTAATATACGGTTGTACATTTTCCGTTCGTCCCGCCTCGGCCGGGCGGGCGGACCGGGTTGAAATTAATATTTGTTAAGGAGGTGAAGATTCATGGCGGATGTTGAGGAGAAAATTAAAAAGATTATCTGTGAACAGCTCAATGTATCAGAAGAGGATGTTGTCCCCGATGCTTCTTTCGTGGATGATCTGGGAGCTGATTCCCTGGACCAGGTAGAACTGATTATGGCCATGGAAGAAGAGTTTGAACTCTCTATTCCTGATGAAGATGCCGAAAAGATTGGCACTGTTCAGGATGCCATAGACTATATCGAGAAAGCAATATGAGTATGATTTTTTTGCTTACTATCTCTGTGCAATAGGCATGGATGATAAAGGGAGCAGGGTGATATGAGGAGGAGGGTCGTTGTTACAGGACTTGGTATGGTGACTCCCCTGGGTACGGGTGTTCAGCAAAACTGGGAGGCGGTTTGCTCGGGAAAATCCGGCATAGTACCCATTACAAAATTTGATACATCCGATTTTCCGTGCAAAATAGCAGGTGAAGTCAAGGATTTTAGGCCCCAGGATTTTTTGGATAAGCAGCAATTGAGACGATTTGATGTTTTTATCCATTATGCCGTGGCATCGGCAAAGATGGCCATGGAAGACTCGGGGCTGAAAATCGATTCCAGCAATAGTCATAGGGTTGGATGTCTCACGGGATCCGGCCTTGGTGGCCTTACTATGCTTGAACACTACCATAAGATCCTTTTAGAAAAAGGACCCCGGAGAATCAGTCCTTTTTTTATCCCTGGTATTATTGCAAATATGGCCCCCGGCCAGATTGCCATAGAATTTGGGGTCAAAGGCCCGAACATTTCGGTGGAGACCGCCTGTGCAGCCAGTAGCCATGCGGTTGGAGATGCCTGCAGGTTGATCCGTGAGGGGATAGCGGATGCCATGATTACCGGAGGGTCCGAGGCGGTGGTTACGCCTCTTGCCCTGGGTGGTTTTTGTTCGATGCGCGCCCTTTCTTCCAGAAATGATGAACCTGAAAAGGCTTCTCGTCCCTTTGATCGCGATAGAGATGGTTTTGTAATGGGGGAAGGGGCAGGGTTGATGATCCTCGAAGAAATGACCCAGGCACTGGAAAGAGGTGCCAATATCTATGCCGAAGTAGTCGGTTATGGTCTTTCCGGTGACGCCTATCACGTATCAGCCCCTGACCCGGAAGGAGAGGGGGCCATCAGATGCATGTCCATGGCCATTCATGACGCAGGGCTTAAACCCGAAGATGTTGACTATATTAATGCCCATGGGACATCAACAAAGCTTAATGATGCATCCGAAAACAAGGCCATTAAAGCTGTTTTTGGAGGGCATGCATATAAACTGGCCATAAGTTCCACCAAATCCATGACAGGGCATCTCCTTGGGGGGGCCGGGGGCGTAGAGGCCGTTTATTCTGTCTCGACAATCAAGCACGGCATGATACCTCCCACAATCAATTATGAGACTCCTGACCCGGAATGTGATCTGGACTATGTCCCCAACGTGGCAAGAAACGCCAAAGTAAGAACGGCCATGTCAAACTCATTCGGTTTTGGGGGCACAAATGCCAGTTTGATCTTCCGGGAGTTTGAGCTATGACCATCGATTGAATATTGAAGGTTGAATATTGACGATTTAGGGAATCATCAATTATTCAGCCGTCTATGTAACGAGGACGTCGCATCCCGACAGGTCGGGACAGATGGATGCTGAAATTGTCACATACCGCTTCTGCGGGACTGGATGGAAACGAATTAATCATCCCGAGAGGTTTTTATGGACATCATAATAGGGGCTGATCACGGTGGTTTTGAGCTGAAAGAGGCGTGCAAGGCCTTTCTGGAAAAAACCGGTGAATATACGGTGACGGATGTGGGCGTTTTCAGCTCCCGGTCA
>JBDRGH010000542.1:0-4239 GCA_043818015.1 Pseudomonadota bacterium | reverse complement strand
AGCGCGACTGTGCATGTCGTCTGGATGCAATATTCACGAAGAAAACTTGAAGAGCTATTGAGGTGCACTCAGAGCCACTCGCGATCATCAGGACGGATTTCGTGAACAAAGAATACTCCAACACCAAGACGCGAACGATCTCATAAACCTCCATTTATACACAAAGATGGTGAAGCCTAGTCTGGAGAGATGATCCTATACCGCATTTTAAAAGTATAGACATTGTGGAGGGCAATTGACAGATGGGTGTAAATGCTGGGCCATAAATTTATCAAGAGTTTTATTTAAGCTAAAATGGGCAAAAATCACCATTTAGACACTTAATTAGACAGTAATTACCTGTGTTTCGCCCTTGACAAATAGCATAAGCTGGTTTATAAGAACATTTTAGACAGACTAATTGATCAGTCTATGGCCAGGAGCAGTGAAACTCGGCGCGAATTTAAGGATGTGAATTCCATCACCGGCTCGTTTCCAAACCCGACCTATACGCGGTTAAACGAATCAAGGAACAGCAGGAAAGCTTAGACGGAGATATGCAGTCATTGGCGTTAATAAGGGCCTGGTGTGAGGGCTGAAGAACTGAAGAATTTGAGGAGCGTGGCTGAAGGAAAAATAAGCGTCGTTGTGTTGGTATGGCAAGCCTGTAGATCCACAACTCGCGCCGAACATGTTGCGCCGTGGGGCGGCGGAATGCGCAGCCCCGGCTTAGTGAACTTGGGATCAAAATAGGAGAATGCCTGCCCTGCCAAAAGCTTGGGTATGGTAAATGGATGGAATCTCCAATAACAAAAAAAATATCAGTCAGAGATCTTCTGCATATCGTTTTTAAGCGAAGGATTCCGATGCTCCTATTCTTCAGTGTTACCGTGTGCACCGTTGTTATTGTAACATTGATTGAAAAGCCGAAATACGAGGCCACATCACAGATCCTCGTGAAGGTCGGCAGAGAAGATGTTTACACGCCCGCAGATGAGAGTCTCCGCCCCGTCGTAAGTGCAAATCGGGAGGAACAGATTTTCGGAGAGATAGAGATTCTCAAAAGTCGATCTCTTGCAGACAAGGTAATCGCGTCCATGGGACTGAGAGCCATATATGGGCAGAGGGAGAGCGTTGACGACGAAGATGCATTGAGTGTGGAAGAGGCTGCGGATATACTTCAGAGTGCTGTTGAGGTGGGGAGGATTGAGAAATCCAATGTGATCGAAGTCAGCTATCAGCACACCGATGCGGAGATGGCCGCCACCGTAGTCAACAGACTAGTCAATTTGTATTTGGATCATCATCTGGAGGTGCACAAGAATCCCTATTCCCATGGATTCTTTGAGGATCAGATCCGGATCCTTAAAAACGAGTTGAGAGGATCGGAACAAGGGCTTAGAGCCTTCAAGGAAAAGCACCAAATAACATCTTTAGGGGAGGAACGAAGCCTTTTACTAAGACTAGAGGCTGATCTTAAGGTTGCAGGGAATGAGACTCTGAGCCAAGAGGTCGGGACAAGGAATCGAATTAGCCAGATCCAAGAACTGCTAGCGTCCATGCCCAAAACCGTTTCGCAAGGGGAAGACGTCGAGCATAACCCTCTAATCGGCATCCTTGATGCGAGGCTGGTAGAGTTGGAGATTGAGGAGAAGGAACTTCTAGCTAAGTATACTGAAGAAAGCCGTTTGGTCAGGAATGTCAGGGACGAGATAGGGATAGTGCGAGAGAAGTTGGTTGAGCAGGAGGCAAAACGATATGGAAGGAGTCGCTCTGGGCTGAACACGACCTACCAGCGTCTTGAAGAAGAGCTGTTCCACAACTTAGCCGAGGTCAAAGCTTTGAAAGCCAGGAAAGAAGTACAGACTGCCCAGCTTGCCGACTATCACGGAAGGGTCGAAAAACTAAATAGGATCGAGGCCGAACTCAATAAGCTCCAGCATGAGGTGGACGTGGATCGGAAAAACTACGCTCTTTACCTGACCAAGTTCGAGGAGTCGCGGATCTCTGATGCCATGGACGCGGAAAAGATTGCTAATGTAAGGGTGATAGAGCCGGCCCACACACCGCTCAGGCCCGTAAGCCCGAACGTCACGTTAAACATCTTGCTTGCTGTCTTTCTGGGCGGATTTGGAGGTCTGGGACTGGCCTTTTTTCTGGAGTACCTGGATGATGCACTTGAGAGAAGTGATGATGTGGAGCATGTCCTAGGGCTACCCGTGTTGGCCTCGATACCAGAGTTTATGAGTTCCTCTCCAGGATCTCCTCAGGGTGGAGTTGCGCCTCGCGCAAGTTCTTCTCCTAGGTTTGCTTTGGCTGGAAGCGTATTGGTCGCCGGCTGTATCATTTTTGCTGTGGGTCATTATCTGAGAGACTCGCAGCTCAAGACGGAAGGAGAGGAGTCCCTTGCCGGCCCCAACGTGTTTCGAGCCAAGATCATACGGCAGACGAATGTTATTGGGAGAGCTGTTACGGAGTCTCTGCAAAAAGTGTCAGTCCATGATGAATTAGGTGTAAAAGTTGCTTTAGCGAGCGTACCTGATCAAGATCATATGGAGAAAAAGAATAACGTGCAAGAGGCGTCCGGAGAGCAGAACTCTGGCCTGCGGGGGGCTTCTATTAGGCAGATTGAACTAGAGAGGGAAGAGGCCACAAAGGAATTTGAACCACCCCTGGAAGAAAGTAGAGAAACCCTGAATACTATGGCTGTAATGCCTAAGCCGATGCCCAAAAAAGCCGACAAGGGAAATCTGATGATTCAAGTGGGAGCGTTTCGGGAAAGGGCAAGAGCGGAGGATTTAGTGCATGGTTTACGTGGAAAGGGATATGACGTTCATCTGGAGAAACGACCGGGCGGAAGATTAGGGCCTCTCTTCCTGGTTCGTCTTCAGGGCTATAGTAGTCCGGATGAAGCTAAAAAAGTAATAGACGGTCTAAGGGCAGAGGGGTTGCACTCCTCCTTTATAATAAAGGGGGAGAGGGCCATTTCCCGCACAGGGCCTAAATTAAAGGCCGAGGCTCCCAAGGCGGGAATCATGGTGATCCAAGTGGGAGCCTTCGGGGAAAAGGCAAGGGCCGAAGTTATGGTGAAAATGCTTCAGGGAGAGGGGTATGATGCTTATTTTGATACACGAGCTCATGAAAGGATGGGGCCTCTCTACCAGGTTCGTCTTCGAGGCTATGCGACTCGGGATGAGGTGAAGATAGCAATAGCCCAGTTAGAGCAACAAGGATTCAATAAATGTTTTGTAACGGACCTAGGACAGAATTGATGAGAATTGAGTTTGACTCAATTGAGGCAAAACAAAGGCTGTGAGACCATGGGCAAAACGCGTGAAGTTTTAAGAATGGCAGAAGAAGTGTATCAGGAGAATTTGCTGAGGAACACACGCGCAGTTCCAACTCAAGTGGTGCCACCTCCTACCAGACAGATATCGAATGATGGTTACATGGAGCAGTATTATGATTTGAAGACCAGTATTCTAAGCCGCCATCCTAATGGTGCTCTCAAAAGTATTCTGTTCAACAGCACTTATTCAGGGGACGGGACAACCACAACGGCTACCAACTTTTCCACTGTTCTTGCAAAAGACTCCAAGTTCAAGGTACTGCTGATGGAAGTGAATCTGAGGACTCCCAGTCTACAGGAGATGTTCAAGATCGATGATGCCATCAGTCTAGACGATGTTCTTAGTGGTAGTTATAAGCTGGCCCCCCCGATCCATAAGGTGGGGCCTGGGGAACTATATATAACTGCGTTCAGCGGCAAACTCTTTGCAGGACCTGTGAGTTTTTTTGAATCCGATGAATTTGATGAGTTTTTTAAAGAGATGTGTGAGAGATTTGACTACGTGATTTTGGACTCGCCTCCGGCCCTCATATTTTCCGAGTTCCGGGTTTTGTGCTCGAAAGTGGACGGTGTGGTCTTGGTGCTTAAAGCGGGGAAGACAAGGCGACAGGTGGCGCTTAGAGCGAAGAAAGAGTTGGAGGAGGCCGGAGCTAAACTTCTCGGTGTTGTCGTAAATAGAAGGAAATACTACATCCCGAATTGGGTGTACAAACTCCTGTAAGCTCTTTCTGTTTATTTCGTTAACACGGCTACAGAAAGTAGAAAAAGATATAAATTCTAAAGAGATAGAACATGCACTGCATGTAACTAGAGAGAGCGGAGTTTATCCTAATCCTGTGAAGGCCTTTGACGTGAGTCCAGACGCCAAGTTCTTCTGCAACCCAGAACTGAATGAGGCATCACAGTGCGAC
>JBDRGH010000541.1:0-3231 GCA_043818015.1 Pseudomonadota bacterium | reverse complement strand
GGCGATGAAAAATCAGGAGACGGTTTCCCTTCGGTACTATTTTACTACCGAACTGTGGACCGTACCTCTTTTCATACTAGTCTTTGTTTCTGTTTTAGTCGGTATACTCATTGCAGGTATCGGCAGTTTTTTTTCCGGGGTTAAGCTCAAGCAAGAGATACGAAGAAAACAGAAGACGATTTTGGAATTACAAAAGGAACTGAACTCTTTGAGAAACCTGCCCCTTACAGAATCAAAGCGATCGGATGAATTCGGAGAAGAATAGAGGGGAGTGCTATGGAACTTCATCTTTCAAATCCCTATTACTTCTCGATAGTCCTTGTTTTAGTTGGTCTTTTTCTAGGGTTAATTATGGGAGGCTGGATTGCTTCGAAATTGGCAGTTACTGAACCCAAGGTTAAGAGAGAAGAAAGAGAGAGCACAGCTTTTCTAAAGGGTATAAATTATTTGCTTTCAGACGACCATGACCAGGCCATAGAGGAATTCACCAAGGCTGTTCAGATAAACTCCGATACCGTCGAGACCTATATAGCATTGGGGAACCTGTTCAGGAGAAAGGGCGAGCTCGGACGGGCTATTCGTATACATAAGAGCATAATACTCCGTCCCAACATTGACAAGGAGACTAAGATTCAGGCTATGTACGACCTCGGTTTAGATTTTAAAAAGGCCGGTTTCATTAAGAGGGGAATTTCTTCCTTTGAAGAGGTTATTAGTCATGATCCTTCCAGGTTGGAGGCCTATATTCAACTTGAAGAGCTTTATGAAGAGATCAAGGACTGGGAAAATGCTTACACAATTCAGCAAAGGATATCAACGCTGAGAAACACAAAGGACAATAACATCCTCGCCCACCTTCAAACGGAGCACGGGAAAGCTTTCTTGGCGAACAATGATATAAAGTCGGCAAAGGCGTCTTTCAAAAAGGCGACCTCTTTGGACCCGAACTGTATAGATGCCCTCCTTCATTTGGGGGACCTGTGCCTTTCCCACAAGGACTACCGGGGGGCTATTTCCGTTTGGAAGAAGGCAATGAAAATTAATCCGGCTTTGACCCATCTCGTATATGGTAGACTCGAGAGAGCATACGCTGAGAAAGATAGGTCCCATGAATTTGGGGATTTTCTAAAGAAGAGTGCCTTGGGAGACAAAAACAATTCCTACATTCACCTTACTTTGGCTAAATACCTGTACGGAAGGGGAGAAATTGAAGAGGCAGTGCAGGAGCTTCGGTCTGTAATAAAATTGAACCCAGCCTTCATGGATGCAAGGAGAGAGCTCGGAAGAATCCTTATTGAACATGGGAGAAATGATGAACTAGTGTATGAATATCGAGACTTACTGGAGGTGCTCGATATGCCTGAGAAGAGATTTAGATGCCAAAAGTGCGGCTTTGAATCAGAGAGTATTCAATGGAAATGTCCCCAGTGTCTGAAATGGGACACATTTTTACCTAAAGAGTTAGAACCTTCCAGAGATATCACCAACACTGACAGTAATCCAACTACATCCAGTTAGGGCGGTCCAAAGTGGCATGTCAGCGAAATGTCATTGCCTGGGAGTTGACCCTCTATGTGTGTAAAATAGCAAATAAGATTGCGGAGACTATGCTGAGCCTGTCATTTGGTTGCTTCGTCTGACTTTGTAAAGCACTCGATGCCATGTGAGGAATCTAGCCCCCGTAATGCCAACTTTATTCTATCAGTCAGGATAGTATGCCCCAAACGGGTGCTTCTATGACGAATCTTACACCAATGATGAAACAATATTTGGAAGTAAAGGATGCACATAAAGATGCCATTCTCTTTTTCCGAATGGGTGATTTTTATGAAATGTTCTTCGA
Organism: Pseudomonadota bacterium; assembly: GCA_043818015.1. Taxonomy (GTDB): domain Bacteria; phylum Desulfobacterota; class UBA8473; order UBA8473; family UBA8473; genus JBDRGH01. Next base: position 1,388 of record JBDRGH010000541.1, on the reverse strand, counting down.
GGATGCGGAGATAGCATCAAAAATTTTGGGTATTACGCTTACCTCAAGAGACAAAAACAGGGAGAATAGGGTCCCCCTCTGCGGTATTCCCTATCACTCAGCTTCATCGTATATCTCAAAATTGATTAACCACGGCTATAAAGTGGCTATCTGCGAACAGGTGGAAGACCCGAAGAAAACGGTGGGGATTGTTAAAAGGGAAGTCACGAGGATTGTAACCCCTGGATTGGTAGTAGATACAGACACCCTGGAAGCTTCTGAGAACAATTTCTTGATGTGTATTTCACGTAGCAAAGAGAGTTGGGGCATAGCTTTCTTGGATTTATCTACCGGAGAATTTAAGGCCACGGAGCTTGTTGATCATGGGGTGGTACAAGAAGAAGCGCTACGAATCGGCCCGAGGGAGATACTCGCACCAAAGTCTCTTAATGGACATGGTTCTTTTCAGGTACTTCTTAAATCTATGAACAACTATCTGTTAACGTACCTCGATGATGAGATATTTGACTTTACGAGATCGTTTAAATTGCTCTCCGAGCAGATAAAAACGGATTCTCTTCAAAACCTCACCTCTGGTGATATGAAAGAGGCTCTTAAGGCCGCTGGTGGAATAATTCATTACATAAAAACCACGCAAAAGGCAGAATTAAATCACGTCAACGATCTGGTCCTCTATCGAGTTTGTGACTATATGATTGTAGATGAGCCAACCAAACGGAACCTGGAGCTTTTTTCTACGATGCAGGATAGGTCTCAGAAGGGTTCTCTCATAGGCATACTTGATCAAACCGTGACAGCTATGGGTGCGAGAAAAATAAGAAACTGGATGAACTATCCTCTCCTAGGTATTGAAAAGATAAGGGAAAGACTTGATGCAGTTTCAGAGTTCAAAGATGAGACTATACCGAGAAAGGACCTAAGGAGTCTGTTAGAGGAGATCGGTGATCTGGAGAGAATCAATAGTAAGATCTCCTTGGCCAGTGCCAACGCTAGGGATCTGATCCACTTGAAGACATCTATCGAGAAACTTCCAAAGATCAAAGAACTGCTGGGGAAAATGTGCTCTCGTCTTGCTTGGAAGATCTTCTCTCAACTTGATGAACTCACAGATATCTTCGACCTGCTAGAGAGGTCTATCGCCGAAGACCCACCCCTTACGCTCAGAGAAGGAGGATTGATTAAAGAGGGATATGACACTGGTCTCGATGAGTTGAGGAAGGTCGGTAGGGAAGGGAAGGGGTGGATTGCCAGTTTGGAGGCGAAGGAAAGAGAAAAGACCGGAATCAATTCTCTAAAGATCCGATTCAACAGGGTTTTCGGCTATTATATTGAGGTCACTAAAGCAAATTTAGGGTTGGTACCGAAAGATTATATGAGAAAATAGACCC
>JBDRGH010000540.1:0-2398 GCA_043818015.1 Pseudomonadota bacterium | reverse complement strand
TGTTATCTCTTGTTGATCCCGTAGAATCTCAATACAGTTTCTTTTGTCGTACCGTCGGCATGAGCTGACGGATATCTGAAACAAAGGAGGTTGTATTATGGGAAAGTTAAGAGATCAGATGCTTGTAGACCTTCAGTTGTGCGGAGCCAAGCCGAGGACGCAAGAGACTTACCTGCGAGAAGCGGAGAACTTGGCAAAATACTTTAACCGATCACCGGCGGAGTTGGGAGAGGATGAGCTCAAGGAGTATCTGCTTTACCTTATGAAGGAAAGGCATCTATCGGAGGGAACATTCCGGTTCTATGTTGCCGGCCTCAAGTTTTTATACCGAACGACACTGAAACGGGAATGGCCGGTGGAGAAGATCAAGTGTCCCCGGAGGGAAAAGAAACTCCCTGTCGTTCTGGATCTCTCAGAGGTGGAATCCCTCTTTTCGGTAACTAAGAACCTCAAGCACAAGGCGATGTTGATGATCACTTATTCTTCCGGATTGAGAGTAAGTGAAACAGCAAAGCTTAAATTAACCGATATCGATAGTACAAGGATGACGGTACGGATAATGGGCAAAGGGGGCAAGGATCGCTATTCCATCTTGTCTCAGACGGCCCTTGAGCATTTGAGACACTACTGGCGGAAATATCACCCTAAGGAGTGGTTGTTTGATGGGCAAAAGAAGGATACCCACATAACTGCCAATACGATACAGTTAATGTTTTATGCTGCAAAAAAGCGTGCCCGAATCACAAAACCGGTAAGTGTTCATACATTAAGGCACAGCTTTGCCACCCACCTGATTGAAGCGGGGACGAGCCTCCACCATGTCCAACTTCTTCTGGGCCACAGGTCCCCGACAACGACCACAGTATACCTGCATGTCAGTCGGCTTAACCTGTCCCAGGTTACGAGTCCCCTTGATAAAAAGGCCAAAAAAAAATTGTAAACCAGGAAGCAGATGCGAACCTCCCCCAGCATCGAGGTGGCGGATATCTTCCGTAGCTATGGCCCTGCTTATCGAGAAGCCCATAAATTACCCTACAATCATTTGCGGGTCATGCGCGCCATCGAAGTATGCAGAACCGCTGTCCTTGGCGGCCATAAGGATAAGTGCGACAACTGCGGCCATCTGGAGATATCATATAACTCCTGCCGGAATCGGCACTGCCCTAAATGCCAGACCTTGAAAAAAGAGAGATGGATCGAGGCTCGCAGCGAGGACCTTCTTCCCATCCAGTATTTCCATGTGGTCTTCACCATCCCCTCGGAACTGAATCCACTGGTATCGATGAATCAGAAGGTCATGTACGATCTTCTTTTTCGATCCGTATCCGAGACACTCATGGAACTCGCGCATGACCAGAAACATCTTGGCGCACAGATAGGGGCTACCGGTATTCTGCATACCTGGGGTCAGAATCTCATGGATCATCCCCATATCCACTTTATTGTCACCGGAGGCGGTCTATCTCCTGACGGCAGCCGCTGGGTTTCGTCCCACAAAGGCTTCTTCCTGCCCGTAAAGGTCATGTCGGCGTTGTTCAGAGGCAAATTCCTTGACCATCTCAAGCAGTGCTTCATAAAAGGTGATCTTGTCTTTCCTGGCAGTATCAGTCATCTAAAGGAACCAGGCGACTTCAAAATCTTCATGAGACAGCTCTATAAGAAGAAGTGGGTCGTCTATTGCAAATCTCCCTTCGGTGGACCCAAAGGTGTTCTCCAGTACCTCGGCCGATATACACACAGGATCGCCATCAGCAATAACCGCATCCTCGCTAACCGGGACGGTAATGCCTCTTTTCTGTGGCGAGATTATACCGACAACAACCGTCAGAAGACCATGACACTCAAGGCAGATGAATTTATCAGAAGATTCATGCTTCACGTACTACCAGCACGCTTTGTACGAATACGTCACTTCGGCTTGCTGGCAAATAGAAGCCGCAAAGATAACATTGCAGTATGCAGGAAGATTATCGATGGTGGGAAAACTGTAGCAAAAGAAAACACCAAACAGGAAACTTGGCAGGAGCAGTTGCTCAGGATCTGCGGGGTCGATGTCACTACCTGTCCCGTCTGTCACACAGGTAAGATGCTCAGGATTGCGCTTCTGAACCCACTTAGATGCAACAGCCCACCAATGTTATTGATATGATAACCGTTTGCAATGAAAAAACCATATCCCCGGCTTCCTGCGAAAAAATCACTCTTTTTCGCCACGCTATAGTATTGCCAAAAATCGATCATCCCTCTATTTTCCGGTCATTAATAGACCAATCAGTTCGCTGTTGGCGCTCATTACTAAACAGTCCCAGTGCAAAAAGGACAATAATGCTCCTAACTTTCCTGCTTTCCGTTAAGAAAAAACTGCAAAGACATGATTGAAACGCCATAGATTGTGGCA
>JBDRGH010000539.1:0-4554 GCA_043818015.1 Pseudomonadota bacterium | reverse complement strand
ATTTGAGGGGTCTGGGTTTTGAACAGTTTCGAGTGAGGTACCATAATGAGGTAGCCAGGATTGAGGTTGCCCCCCATGAGTTGCCCCGATTCTATGACAGAACCACCCGGCATAAGGTGGTAAACAGATTCAAGGAATTTGGATTTACATACATTACCTTAGACTTGGAAGGCTATAGAAGAGGGAGTATGAATGAGGGTCTAATTGGAGATGAATAGAAAATACTTAGTTATTTTAATTTTGGGTATTTGCGTCACGCTCTTCTTCACGACCTTCGGACAGCGGAAAATTATCCACATTTACCATTTAACCAAGGAACGGAATCAAACAAAGACTTTTAGTGAAAAAATCAAGGAAGAGAATAGGAATTTGAAAGAAGAAATTTACTCCTTAAAAAGGGACAACAAGTACATAGAAGGTATAGCTAGACAGGAACTGGGACTGGTTAAGGAAGATGAGATTATTTACGAGTTTAAGACTCCAAAAAATGAAGACCGTAGTCTCGATAAGGAGGAATGAGTAAGCATAAACAGTACCATCGTTTCTCAGCTCTGCTAGAATTCCAAATAATCGTGATGTTTTTCTGGTTTTGGCACGATGATTGCTGGAACGTTGTACAGATAACCGACGCTAGCACTCCGGTTCAGTAAACACGTGAACTATTACTATCTCGGATCATCTCCCAATTAGTTCATGGATTGAGATGGGTCAGGGATGCAAGTGAGATATATACTTGACTCCTTGAATCATCGAACCCTTTTCACCAGCTACATGGGAGAAGGACCACTATGTCTTTCATTGTCACTTTCGCCCATCGGCAGAGTAGGCAGAGTGTTAAAGCATGGACTTGTTTCTAGAAAAGGATCTTATCGGTCTTGATATAGGCTCCAGTTCTATCAAATTAGTGGAGCTTCAAGATACCAAGAAGGGCTATCGACTCAGGAACGTCGGAATTGGCTTCCTGCCGCTGGGAACTATTGTCGATGGAGCCCTGAAGGACCGTCTTGCCGTTATTGACATCATCCAGAATTTAGTATCAAATCTTGGCATAAAGAGTAGAAATGTGGCTACTTCAATCTCGGGACACTCCGTAATCATTAAAACTATATCCCTACCAGTCATGTCTGAGAAGGATCTCGAGGAATCTATTAAGTGGGAAGCTGAACAGTATATCCCGTTTGAGATAGATGATGTAAATATTGATTTTCAGATATTGGGAGAAACCGCTGGGGAGAAGGGTCAAATGAATGTGCTCTTGGTGGCTGCCAAACGGGATATGATCAGCGACTATGTTCAGGTAATAAAAGAGGCCGGGCTGAATACCGTTGTAATGGACACTGATTCCTTTGCGTTAGAGAACATGTTTGAGATAAATTACCCGTATGACGAGGGTGAAGTAATAGCCCTCATTGACGTGGGTGCCAATATTTTGAATATGAATGTTCTGAAAGGCGGCGTTTCTGTCTTTACCAGAGAAGTTTCTATCGGAGGTAACAGGGTCACTGTTGAGATCCAAAAGAGAAAGAATATCAGTTACGAAGAAGCGGAGGTTCTAAAAATAGGTGGGCTAACCGCAGAGATTGACTATAGTGAGATAGAAAATATTGTCGAGGAGGTCTCCCTGTCATTGGCTATAGAAATCCAGAGGTCTCTCGACTTCTTTTGGGCTACCTTTTCGGATGAACATATCAGCAGGATATATGTGAGTGGAGGATGCTCAAAGAGTGTTGGCTTTAAAAGGATTGTAGCAAGTAGAGTGGGAGATATCCCTGTAGAGTTAGTAAATCCCTTTGCAGGGATTGATTGCAGTGACGAAGACTTTGACCCGGAATATCTTGAATACACAGCTCCCTTCATGGCGGTAGGGGTAGGCTTGGCCTTAAGACGGGTTGGGGATAAATGATCAGGATAAATCTGTTACCAGTCAGAGAAGCGAAGCTGAGAGAAAGTGCAAGGCAATTAGTGTCTATCGGTGGTCTTTCCGTGATACTCGTGGTCATTGCGATTGTTTTCTTTCACCTCAAGGTATCCGGTAGAGTTGATATACTAAATTCCGAGGTTAGCAGTACTCAGGAGCAAATTAATCAGTTGAATAAGAAGGTTGGGGATATTGAGAAGTATCGTAAGCAGAAGAAAGAATTAGAGGACAAGATTAAGGTAATTGATATGCTGAGTCGCCAAAAGACCGGGCCGGTCCACATACTGGATGAACTCAGCATGAGTATCCCGGGTAAAGTGTGGCTTACCTCATTAAGAGAGAGCAGTTCAAAATTGACTTTGACTGGTATAGCACTGGATAATGAAACCATTGCTGATTTTATGAAGAACCTGGAAAGGTCGCCCTATTTCTCAAATATTGAATTGGTTCAATCACAGCAACACCTCCTAAGGGAGCTAAAGCTTGAAAGTTTCAGTATCACATGCGATGTACAGCTGCCCGAGAAGAAATGAGGATTTAACGTGGCGGAAAGATTAGACGCCATAGCAAAACTGTCCACCTCGAAAAAGGTGATGATACTCATAGGTATTTTGCTCCTCCTATCCGGTGCTTACTACTACCTTTTTTATGTGCCCATGCAAAGAGAGGTGAACCAGCTTCAGCAGAAACTGGACCAATTACGAGTAGATTTGATGGGAAAACAGGCCATCGTTAAAAAACTGACGGCATTCAAGGAAGAAGTTGCCAAATTAAATGAAGATTTTACCAGGGTGTTAGTCCAGCTCCCCAACAAAAAGGAAATCCCTACCTTGCTATCCAACATTTCCCGGTTGGGGAAAGATACAGGGCTCGAGTTTTTGCTGTTCAAGCCAAAATCGGAGGTTGTGCGGGATTTTTATGCTGAAATTCCTATCGATATCACAGTATCAGGAAGCTTTCGTAAGGTTCTAACCTTCTTCCACGAGGTTGGTAAGTTCCCTCGAATTGTAAATATCACAAACCTAAACATGGCCAGTTCACCAACCTCTGGTACAGAAGTTTTATTGACAACCTCTTGTATGGCGACGACCTTTAAGTTCATCGAAAGAGAGGAGAAAAGTGAGGCCAAAAGGACTAAGAGAAAAAAGAAATAGTCCCTTGAGGGCCCTTTTGCTGATACTTTCAGCCGCAGTGGTTTTTTCATTTATCACCGTGAGCTCCGGGGCTCGGTCTGAACCCGCTGGTCCTCCTTCAAAAAATATTTCTGGGACGAAGGTCGACGAGGAATCTCAAGGGGTAACAGGTGAGAAAAAAGAAGAAGTCAGGAAAGGAGAGACCAGTTATACCTATAGCCCCGAGGGGAAAAGGGATCCTTTCAAACCGTTTATCTCTGAAGCTCCGGTGCGTGAAAAGAAGAAAGGTGCACAGCTTACCCCACTTCAGAAATATAAGTATAGTCAACTAAAACTCATCGGAATTATATGGGGTATGAACAACAATGTGGCTATGGTTGAGGACCCCACTGGCAAGGGATATACATTGAAGAAAGGAACGCTGATAGGCGAAAATGATGGAAAGGTCGCAGAAATACTAAAGGACAGAGTAATAGTCCGGGAACTGTATCGTGATCCTTTCGGCAACGTTAAGAGCAGAGGGATTCCTATCAAACTCCGTGATATGGAAGAAGGAGAGATACCATGAAATACGGAAGGGATCGTATGTATAATAATCCTACTATGCAGAACTCTAACCTACTGAGAAGGTTCATACTTTCCTGCCTTTTGTTATCCGCCTTCGTGATTTTTGGGTGCTCTCCCAAAAGCCTTCAGGTCAAACAAGGGTCTATCAAACCGGGGGAAAAGCTGGCAGGCGAAATTGAAAGGCTAGAAATTTCAGAAGAGATGGAGAGGACAAAGGTTGCAATCCATGGCTCCAGCCCTATAACCTATACCGTGTATAAACTCGCCGAGCCTCCCAGGATAGTTGTTGACATCCTTCAGGCTGATCTGGGTAAATTGATGGGGACCATTGCGGTCAATAACGGTACGATAAACACTATAAAAAGCACACAGGTTGATAGTGAAGCCGGGACCGTCGGCAGGATTGCGATCGGTTTAGATAAAATAGTGGATTACGACGTGGTTAAGGAGACCAATAGTCTGATCCTTTATGTAAAGAAATCCGTTGAGCAAGAAGTACCCCATGATGCCAAAACGCACGTTAAAGAGATTGGAACAGTTGAGAACATAGATTTCAAGCACATAATGGGAAAGTCTCAGATTAAGGTATACACGTCCCGGAAGGCGAGGTGTAACGTTTCCCGGATATCCGACGATACGGTGGTCTTGGAATTGATTGAGATGGAGATTCCCGAAAGACTTCAACAGAGCCTGTATATTAAGGAAACCGAGAGTGTAGTAGAAATGATCAAACCGTATCAGACCGTAATTTCCGGCATAAAGGCTGTGAGGATTGACATAAAATTGAGGGCTATGGTTCCCTATTATATGTTTCAGGAGGAAAACACGGTACAGATCGACTTTGACCAGCCACATGAGGCGGTATCCAGGAAGATCTCTGCCACCCCATCTCCCGCACCTGTTGTGCCGAAACCGAAGATTGAAGCGGCCGTGATG
>JBDRGH010000538.1:0-2071 GCA_043818015.1 Pseudomonadota bacterium | reverse complement strand
CTATCTTTACCTAACAACATTCTAGCAAGAGGGCTTTCATCTTCAAAACCTTCTTTCTTTCCAGACCCAACAATAATTGCTATCAATAATCCCAAAAAAACAAGTATCCCCACAACTGTTGCCCAATGGAGAGAAATGTCTCTGTCTTTCAAATATCTGGCAAAGTCTCTCGTAGTCAGAACGTCCGTTTGGCGATATGGCTCTGTTACGGAGGCAGTAGCAATAAGCCTTGCTAATTCGAAATCGATTCGCATCTAATTCTCGCCCATATTATACTCGGCCATAAACGAGGCCTCGAAGAATTCCCATAGATTGGGGTTGGAAGACGGGTTAGTTTGGGTTGGGTACTGACTGAAAACTCGGATAACTTTTGTTTCGCCATCCGGGAAAACGAGAGATAGCGGACCTTCCAGGGAAGCTGCCACCGGCATCTCATTTGACCAAAGGCGGCCTTCATAATGCCCTCTGCGGTCGCGGAGATTGATTACCTCATGCGCATCCACAATGACAGGTATGTAACTTCCGCCAACCAGAAGCATCGCCCTTATTGCCGTTTTATTCGCATACCGCATAGCCAAATCACCCGGGTTCTTGGAGCTTGGAGAGTTCTAGTATGTTAAAGCAGGCTTCTAGGTTAAGGAGGGGAACTTATGGAAATAGGGACTCTCTAGAATCATTTTCACTTGTTCATCCAGCTTACCCCGATTTAAGCAAATCGAGCGTAGCAACTCTCCATAATCCTCGTTTATCCTGGATAGGAATGCTTTGAAATTGCTCCCCTTCACCACTGCTATTAGCATGTTTTCAAAATATCGCTCGGTGTGGCACCTTCCCTCAAGCAATACCTCATCTGCTTCATTCACGGTTCCATCGCGCCACGTATAAAGCTCCCCTCCGAAAACTATAATCGGAAGAAAAATCGTTAGGTCAAACCTCCCTTTCTCGTGCCCCTTCTTTGCGAGTTCAACCCCAGCGTGGATGCCCGAAGAATGAAGCTTCATATCGTACTTGGTAGCTTTCATTGAGACATTTATTGCTTCAAAAATCTCGTGGAGGCCCGAGCTGCCCTTTCCCTTAAGCTTAATTTCCCTATATGTGAGTGCTTTTTCTTCGGCTACCAGAAATCTAAAAATGTCGGGGCTTATAAGTCCGAGTTCCGAAGGGAAGCTCAGCTTCCTAGCGACTTCCGGAGTTACCACCGCCTCATAAGATAAAACTAAATCCGGATCTAAATCTAACATCTGAATCTCTGTGCGAGAGGGTAGTCTACCTTTACTTACATCATTCATAAGTAAGCTCTGACGCTTCACCACTGTTAAGAAATCGATGTGACGCACTCTTGTCAGTTCAATGTCTCTGGCATCTCTGGGCCAGGGGAAGAAAACCCATCCGTAATCGTCTGTTTTCTTGCATTCGATTATTAAGGCCACGCTCAAACTGTACGGCTTGAGATTTTCCCCGTCTGGACCTTGCTCTATCGATTTATACGCCTTTATGTCTATCTCTCTCCATTTTCCTTCATCTTCATCCCAGTAAGGAGTTGAGGGCAACACGTCCCATCCATCTTCCTTCAAAATAGAAGTAATCTCCATTTCAAAGGGGAAACCGCTTCTTTCTATTTCCTGCTTGATAAATTTCGTTTTGTCATCCACCGGTTCAAATACCTCACCAATTACGTTCTTGGCTGCGAGAATAGGGGCTACCATATCTACGTCTGAAAACCACCTGCTTACCAAGCCCGAGGAATGAGGCTCCAAATCACTCGAAGACCCCCCAATCTCTATTTCAAAGCTTTTCCTTTCGTAAAGAAGTGTTGGCAGTCACATCCAATTCTCACAGACTGAGGCATGTCGCAATGCTCAGGCTCAAATTCAATCTTCATACATTTTTGGCCCATTATATCATTCCCTATAATTGCAGTTTCACCCCCCAAGTTCTTCTTATCGGTTATGCCTACTATTAGAGCTCCTCCGCATTCCCCATCCATGTGTCCCAGAACCACGGCTTCCTGGACTGCAAAGGTCTGCCCAGTAGCACTCTCCATAGAGGCTGTCTTCCCCAAGGGTAGTGC
>JBDRGH010000537.1:0-4218 GCA_043818015.1 Pseudomonadota bacterium | reverse complement strand
TCCCTTCATTGAAACATAGCTATGAGGCCTATTAAGATAATGCCCCGTCAACCATATCCATCGTTCCCTCTCTCTCGCCCGCATATTTCGAGAGTCAGGTAACACCCACTTAACGGGGTGGACCAGGGAATCATGTGTGTGTCCACGAAGAATGATATCAACACTCGCCCAATTTTCCACGTCACGTTCCACGGCAGCTTCAGCCAGCCCCGCATTTTTATTCGCTTGAGCGGAATGGTAAGCATAAAAGGTAAAGGCAGACGGGCTCCCGGCCTCCCTACGAACACCTCCAAATACTTCCCATTCAAAATAAGGTAATCCGAGGTCATCGCAAATCGCATCTATTGGGTCCTCCCCACATTGTTTAACCACCCTCCAAGAATGATTGCCTCTAACCAACCCTATACACTTACCCTTTATAGGGAGAATAAGACTCTTAAAATGCTTTCTCTGATCCGCCGGACTCTCAAGTTGCTCATAAACAGCCACCCCTGGACTCGACTTCGTAGCACATTCCAAATAATCTCCCATTCCTATCCAGAAACAATTCTCTTTCCCAATATACCTAATCGTTTCCTTCAACAACGGCTCATTAAAATAAGGACTCCCTATATGGCAATCCCCCAAAGCAACAAAAGTAACCTTATAATCTGGCACCCTAACATCAATATACCCAAACCCTCCAGGCTTATTATCCTTAACAAAACTACTTTCTACATTCATAATCTTATTATCGACCTCTCAACCATTTAGATCAATAGATTTGCCCTTCGGCCGATGACGCACACTAGGATAAAGTTTGTTAACATTCATCCTCTTTCCGCACTTCATACAAATATGCGGATACGAAGGCGGATTACTTGTCAGCATCTTTCCCGTAGCGACCATAGGAACTTTACACAAAGGACACATCAACTCCTCCAGGAAAGCCTTAACCGGAGTTATCCTTATCGTCTTCTCTTTCTTACTCATTCAATGCCTCCAACTATTTCACGCATTCTCAGTCCGCCTTTTTCAGTTCTTTTATCAGCCATTCCGCACTTTTCTGCATACTCTTCAAAAGATCACCTTTTCCGCCCTGCATATAATCCTCAATCGCCCTCTGAGCCAACATCCCAAATATATGCCGATAAGGGATATCCAAAATATCGTCCGCTTGCCGGCAGCGAAGCATATCTTCCGCGTCCTTCTTAACCAATTTGAGTTCATCTCTGATTGCCCTTTTGTTCGCCTCCACAACACTCGGACTCAGCTCGAAATGAGGAACCTCCTTCTTTATATTAGGCAACCCCAACAGCTCGCTTACATGCTTGTACTTAACACCTTCTATGGCCGCCGAGCGCGGTCCCAAATTAAAGGTAGGAGCAGAATCTTTATAAGCAACCACCTTCTTAAACCATTCCCTATAGACCCTGAATCTATGATCTGTCTGTACAACACAAAAAGGAGAGTTCGAGTCCGTCCAATAAGGAGCTCCCCCTAGGACCTCCGACAGTGATTGCGTATAATAAGGCCATAGCCTATTGGATCGGTTCAAATAAACCGTCTCCGACATAGCGCCCTTAAAGTGCGTCTCTCCCCCAGGATACCCATGGTCCAATCCCGCCATATAAATCGGAGAACACCCGAGAAGATCCGCCAGCGCATACGCCGTAGTAGAGACGCTTCCACCGACGGACAAGTTACCCTTCTCTCCTATCCTCAGCTCGAAGAGTTTCCCTAAAGGAAAGTAAGACGAAACAAGGTAAACAGGATTAGAGAGCGCTCGAAACGTTCCAGGATAAATGGCGCTGTCCGCCACAACAATCGCTTTAGTGGGAGCTATCCGCCAGAGGTGTTTAGCGTTCTCAAGCTGTGCATCAGAGATAACAAGATAGTCAGGGTCTCTCTGACGGAGGACGAGGGCTTTCTCCAGTAGTCCTTCTCCACCTATTGCCAGTTCTCCTGCCGTTTCACGTTCTCGCGGGCCGAAGGCCCGCTTTTCGCTGTTCTCGTGCTTGTTCAGTGCTCTTTTTCTTTGAAGGGCTCTTAGCGAGGAATCAACGGCGATTATTATTAGTTTGTCTTTTAGGAGGTGGATATACTCCAGGGTTTCCTCTAAGGAGGGGCCTGAGTTTATGATGAGGGATGGCTGGTTTTTATGGAAGTTGCGGAGGTAGCTGACTCCCGGGGAGGAGGCGATTGTGTCGATGTTTTTGATGAGGTTTCGGGTCCATAGTTTAGCGAATTTCTCGATTGTGTTTATGTTGATTGATGCTTGAGAATAGGGATCAGACATCTTTTTTTCTGATGTAGATTATTTGGCCGAATCTAACTACTTTAAGGAGTTTTACTTCTCCGAGAGGTTTGAGGAGGACTTTTGGGTTGTCTGGTTCTATTTGGAGTGTTCCGTCTAAGTGGAAGCCTATGAAGGTTTCTACTCCGTAGTTTGTGAGGAGTCTATCACCTGGGTGGAGTTGTTTCCAAGTCATTCGTCGTAATGGGACCTCGGGAGGGTTTTGAAGAACTCTTCCATTTCTTCTGTATCCCTAAAAAAATATTCACTATAGTTGGTCTTTACATGCCATTTATGGACACCATCACGGACAAGATGTGTCTCTTTGACAATCTCTCCTATGGTTGGAGCGGACACATAATCGTATGGGTTCATTTTCTTTTCCTTATTTTGAGGAGTTTTTTGTACTTTTTTAGGGGACTTTTTGATGTTTCGAGGGAATAATTGCAAGGAGAAATGGGTTGCCATTGGAGGGCTATTTTTCTCATTTCTCTGTGTCCTCCCATACTTTGTAGTCTTGGGGGATTGTTGAGGGAGTATGTATGCTCCATTCCAGGTGGTTGTAGTCGTCTGTGAGAGAGGTTTGTTCTTCTGCTATTATACCTGTTACTCCGAGGTCTTCTATGTCGTTTATTACTTCGCTGAGGTCTCCGTCTGAGTGGAACCAGATATTTTTTATGTTGTGATTGATGGTGAGGTTGACAAGTTTTTGTATTTGGGGGAAATACCATTTGCGAAGGATTACTGGATTTACGAAAGGTCCTACCTTCCAACAGATGTCGTCTCCTACGATGAAATGGTTGATTTTATGGCCCCAGAAGTAGAGGAGTTCTCTGTTCCAGTTTGAGTAGGTTTCTACTATCGGGTCGAGGTTTGGAAGGGTCGTTATTAGTTTTTCGAGGCCCATGAAACGGGCTGCGGTAGTGAAGATTGACTTATGGTCCATGGTGGCCCAAGAATCTTTGGAGGGTTTACCAGAGTCTCCGAAGCGGATTTCATAGCGGTTCCAGTCGAAGTAGGAGTTGAACTTTTTCGGCATTGATATAAAACCTGGTTGATCAATGCAGTAGACTCCGTTGGGGGTTCTTATTGTGGTCCATCCCCAAGGGATCTCTTTTATTTTGTAAGGGCGAATGTTGGTAAAGTTCATTTTTTATTTCCTTATTCTAAGTTGGAAGGCTGCTTTCTCTATCTTGTCTGCAATCATGTTTGTGAGGGTATCGCTCATGGTTATGTAGCGAGTACCTTCTGGCTTGTCCTCTGCCGCCCCTTTTCGTTCTACTTCTCTGAGCTTTTCGGCACAATCAGAGAGCCATCTGGATAACTCTTTAATCTCTTCCTTTTTCATCTTTTCTCCTTAAGGCGTTTTCGCGGTCTGCTTGCTTTATTTGTTCTATTTGGGCTCCGTGGAACTCAGGTGTGTCTATTAATCCCTCGGTGTACCACAAGTGTTCATAGAGTTCCGGAGGGGAATATTTGAGTAGGTTGTGGTCCATGCAGGTATTGAAGAGCTCGGTTCCGGGGTATGGGGTGGCTATGTAGATGTAGCGGTCATCAAGGGGAAGGGAGTTTGCATAGTCTAGGGTTGTTCTGATGTTTTCTTGGGTTTCTCCAGGGTAGCCGATTATGAAAAATCCGCAGGTTCTTATACCCATGTTGTTTAGCTCCCTTACAAGGAGTTCTGCTTCTTTGAAGGGAAGATAGCTGTGGTGGGTTCCCATTAGGTAGGATGTGGCTTCTACTCCTGTCTCGAAGGCGAGGCTTAGACGCCAACAGTTTGATTGGTTTATGAGGGAGAGGATTTCGGGATTGTTGATGCTTTTGGGACTTATGCCATTTGGGGTTGACCACCAGAAGTCGAAGAATTTCAAGGCATCGATTACCATCTTGAAATGGTCTTTGTTTAGAGTAAAATTATCATCTTCTATGAAGATTTCTTTTAT
>JBDRGH010000536.1:0-8198 GCA_043818015.1 Pseudomonadota bacterium | reverse complement strand
ACCTTTCCTGATATTACCCGAAAAAACTCCTAATCTTCATAATTCTCCCCCTTTCTTTTACTCACTATCTACTGTATTCCGTTGGCAACCAGCAGATAATAAACTCTTAACCCGCCCAGGTTTAATCTCAAGCAGCTTTTTAAAAGATCACCTTCATCCACAAAATTTCCACTAAACATCAGGAATTGTGTCGATGTTATCATGTCGAAAGGATCGTACCAGAGTCCGCTCTCCTCGCACGGATTTCCTCCCTGTACTGCAGAGGTTTATCCACTATCAGCTGCTACTTTTTCGTCACGTTATCTCTAATATATTGGGCAATATCGGTTGCAGAGGATCCGGGTCCAAAGGTTCTTCCAATACCCACACCTATCAATTCCGCCACATCATCATCAGGAATTATTCCCCCCAAGATAACGAGTATATCCGCCCTTTTATTCTCTCTTAACCCTTTTATGATCTCAGCCGTAATAACCTTATGCCCTCCGCACGAAAAACTCACCCCCACCACGGATACATCTTCCTGAATGGCGGTCTTTACCACATCCTGAGGATAGATAAACCTGGTAAAGATGACTTCCATTCCTAGCTCCATTAGTTTCCTCGCCAGATACCTCACCCCTCTATCGTGTCCGTCAAACCGTGCAATCGTTAACAAAATCCTGATCTTTCTTTCGTTCATGATACAACACCTCCTAGGCCCATCCGAATACGTCTTTCAAAACGCCCTGCAACTCTCCAAGGGTAGCCTCTGCTCTCGCTGCCTCAATAACCGCAGGCATCAACTCTCCGCTATGTTCGGGCCACGTTTCATACACCATTACTGCTACCTCTTTAAGCCTATTCAATGCTTCTTTTAACTTCTCATTGTTCCGTTTTGCTTTGTATTCTTTAAGTCTTTTTATCGCTTCTTCCTCTATCTCTGGATACTTGAAGACCGGGACTTTTTGTTCTTTCTCGGTTACGTATTTATTCAACCCGACAATTGTCTTTTCGCCACCGGCTATTTTCTCCCGCGATCGATAGGCAGATTTGGTAATTTCATCTTTAAACCAGCCAGACTCCCAACACTTCCTGAACCCTCCCTTTTCATCTATCTGTTTTATAATCTTGAAGACCTCTTCTTCCACTTTGCTGGTCAGCCATTCCACATAGTAAGACCCCGCCAATGGATCAGAAACGTTTGGTATGTTTGTTTCATGAAGGATAATCTGTTGAGTTCGCAAGGCAAGGATGTGAGATTCTTCGGTGGGTGTAGAAAGGGCTTCAAGATACGAATTCGTCTGCATAGAATTTGTACCCGAAAGTACAGCCCCCAAAGTCTGAAGAGTTGTTCTTACGACGTTGTTTAAAGGTTGTTGGGCCGTTAGGGTAACACCAGAGGTCTGGCTATGCATCCTTAAGTGCAATGATCTTGGGTTCTTGCAGCCAAATCTCTCTTTATTAACCTTGGCCCAAACCCTTCTCATCGCCCTGACCTTGGCAATCTCCTCAAAAAAATCGTTTGCCTGGGCAATCTGAAAACCAAACCTGGGTAAAAACTCATCTGGATCAAGCCCTGTTCTTATACATTCCTCAGTGAGAGCTATCCCTGCGGATATCGCAAAACCTGCTTCCTGGATGGCATTACCTCCCGATTCTTCCACATAATAGGACGTGATATTGGTGTGATTCCACTGGGGCATATTTCTGCAGCAGAATTTTATAAACTCCGCCATCAGCTTAAAGGCGCTCTTGGGGGGAAAGGCAACGTTCCCAAGAAAAGCAAAAGACCAGAGCCAGTTCATGCTGTTACCGTAAACTTTGGTTATAGGAATTCCTCTTTTTTCAAGATAGGCAATATACAGAGCTATTTCTACCAGGGTAGCACGGCAGATGTTCTGTACAACTGACACCTTGGTAAGATCCATATCGTGAAAGAGACGGTCAAAATCATCCTGTGTCGCAAAATGACAACCTGCAACCCCTACCCTGCCCCTCGCTTCCTGGTCATCAGGATCGTACCCTGCTTTTGCTACCAGATCGAATACCAGATTATAGGCATCCTTACCAAAATAACCCCTGGCCCCCATTTCTTTTAAAAGGTCCATTCTTTCACGGGTTTGCTCTGGCAGACCGTAACCCAAAACCAGGTTGTTAAACCAGGGAGTGAACTGATATTGTACCGGGTATATGCCCCTTGTATAAGGATAAACACCCGGCATTTCAGGCTTAAAATCAATCTCTTCCAGATCCTTTGTGCTATACACAGATTTTACGGGGATATCTGAATCTGTCGTGGCTTTAAATTCTTTGCCCTTGTAGAACTTGTCATAGAGCTCTTTCCATTCTCTCGTTAACCGTTCTTCTTCTTCCAAGCTTTCCTTTGTAAACATTGATTAGTACCTCCCTTCATATTAGATCAGAACCTACTTGTTGTCCTTAACAACTGACTTAATTTCTCTTTCATGAATTCCTCTCTCGTCACTTACATAAGTAGTTTATGGCACACATCTCCATCGTCTTCAATCACTTCCTTAAGTCAGTTTCGACTCTGTGCCAACCCGTCTTCCAATACGGTGTACCATGACGCCCTGCTCCGAAAGACAGATCACGTCTAATTTACTTGAGTATAGATCCAGCTATAATCATCCTCTGGATCTGATTCGTTCCTTCGGTGAGCTGGGTGGACTTTGCATCTCTCATCATCCGTTCCACAGGGTAATCCTTCATGTACCCATAACCGCCGAGTATCTGCACTGCATCGGTAGTAACCCTCATGGCTGTATCTGAGGCCAGGCATTTTGCCATAGCAGCATAGGGAAGGATGTCTCTCCTGCCACGATCTAGCATAGATGCAGTCTGATAGATCAAGGCCCGGGACGCCTCCACCTGTATCTTCATGTCAGCCAGCATAAACTGAATGCCCTGGAATTCAGAGATTGGCCTACCGAACTGAATCCTCTGCCTGGCGTAATTAGCTGCATAGGCCAAGGCCCCCTCCGCAATACCCAGTGCCTGACAAGCTATGCCAAGTCTTGTCTCTTTGATAGACTCTATCAAAATCTGCCAGCCATGCCCTTCTCGACCAAGAAGGTTTTCCCGAGGCACCTTGGCATCTTCAAAGATTAGTTCAGCAGTCTGGGAACCACGCATACCCATCTTATCCTCTATCTTCCCCACACTGAATCCTGGGGTATCCTTCTCGACAACAAATCCAGAGAGTCCTTTCGTTCCCCCGTCACCACTGGTTCTCACAAATGTGGTGTATATGTCAGCAACTCCCCCTGCTGTAATGAAGCATTTGGAACCATTAATAATGTAATGATCCCCATTCGGAACAGCCCTTGTCCGCATAGAACCGACATCAGACCCAGCACTGGGCTCGGTTAAAGCCCAGCTCATAAGTACGTTTCCCCTCCCGAGTCGACCAAAAAACCTCCTTTCCTGTTCTTCATTTACACTGGCCAAAAGAGTGGTTAAACACGACCCCTGGGTAGCAATCAACATGGAGGATGAAGCACAGACCCTGGCAATTTCCTCTATCACGAGATAATAAGTGGTATGATCTACCTCTAATCCACCATATTTCTTAGGAAGTTTCAGCCTTAGAAGATCGTATTTCTCAAAGAGATCTACCACCTCCCAGGAAAACTCGCCGGTTTCGTCAATCCTAGCCGCGATAGGCGCAAGCTTCTCTTCGGCCAATTTCCTGACCGTCTGGCGTATCATCTCCTGTTCATCGGTAAGTTGAATCATAAGGCTCTTCTCCCATTTAGGTGGTGAAAAGGATTCGAGGATTCCGGGATTCCGGGGGTCAAGTGTTTGTATTCCAACGATTTTATATGTGCCTCAAGTATCCTCTCAACCTCTCCTATCTTATCTTGAAGTTTCTTCCATTTCCCGGCCTCAATACAACCTAGATCGCCAGATAATAATATTTGAGTCTCTAACTCACAATTCGAACCATACGCTCTATATAAAGACCGAATATGTATCTCACTCGAATCCTTGACCCCTTGAATCCTCCTGAATTTATTTAGTTCACTCGAATCCGTGACTCCTTGACCCCCTGGCCCAGACGCTGGCGCTTGCGCCAGGGCGGGCCTTGATCCCTCTTGACCCGTCAACCAGGAGATGAGCCTCAATTTATTAGTCAAAGAAACGACTGGGAAAGTATGGCCTTTTCAAACAGGGATCAAAATGGTGATTCCAAGACGTTAAGGGGATCGTAGCTATACCCATATACCATCCTTATGGTCCCCATTATTTCCTCGAGGGTACCGTCTGCCTTCAGGGCCTCCATAATGGGGGAAACAAGGTTCTCTTCTTTTCCCATCTGGGCTTTTTCCCGCAATTTCCCTATCGCGGCTCTCAGCCTTTTCTCATCCCTTTTCGCTTTTAGCTCTCTTACACTTGCTATCTGCTCCTTCTCGGATTCCACCGGATTTCTGTGGACACCACCTGGAGTTTCCTTGTCGGGCGGCGTGACAAAAGCATTCACTCCTACTATTATCCGTTCTCTTCTCTCTACCTCTTTCTGGTATTCTAGAGAGCTTCTATCTATCTCTCCATCCAACCAACCTGTCCTCATGGCCTCTACCATCCCCCCGATCTTCTCTATCTCATCGAGTATGGCAGTGACCTCCTTTTCTATTCTATTGGTGAGGTTTTCAACGTAGTAGGATCCTCCCAGAGGGTCTGCCACGTTGGAAACACCAGTCTCATAGGCTATAATCTGTTGAGTCCTCAGGGCAATCCGTTGTGATTCCTCAGTAGGTAAAGCTATGGGTTCATCATAGGAACAGCTATGGAGGGACTGGACACCCGCCAATACCGCAGCCAGTGCCTCATATGTTATTCTGATAATATTGTTCAAAGGCTGCTGAGGGACTAAGGAACAACCAGCGGTATGTACGGCAAATCTGAACTTCCAGGAGTTTGGATTCTCAGCTCCGTATCTCTCCTTCATAATCCTTGCCCACATCCTCCTGGCTGCTCGAAGTTTCGCTATCTCTTCAAAGAAGTCTATATGGGAGGAGCAATAAAAGGCCCTGCGGGATGCGAAATCATCTACCTTCAATCCCCGCTCCAGGGCCCCATCTATGTATGCCATGGCCATTGCCAACCCGAAGGCCACCTCCTGTGTGGCATTAACTCCATTTTCCCTCAAGTCATACGAGTTTACCACGGCTGTATTCCAGTAGGGCATATTATTGGTACAGTATTCGATGATGTCCACGGAGAGCTTCAGACTCAGATCTATCGGGTTAGAAGGCCTCCAACCACAATAGCGGCAATGGAGAGGGTCATTGGCGATAGTCCCTCTCAGCTTGGCTGCACCTATCCCTCTCCGTTCTGCAACTAATATGTATTGAGAGAGTATAACAATTGCAGGGCACGAAGCACAGATCAAAGACATGCTTACCTCATCAAGGGGTATCCCTTCGGTAAGCATCTCCATATCCTTGAGTGAACAGAGATTTACCCCAACAAGGCCAACCTCACCCTCTGCCAGGGGATGGTCCGGGTCAATCCCCAGATTTGTCGGATTATCTCGGATCACATTTAACCCGGAAACCCCTTCCTCGATCTGTCTTTTGAGTCTTCGGTTAGTATCTGCCGGGGTACCAAAACCCGTTACCTCTCTTTTCGTCCAGTACCTTCCCCTGAACATATCAGAATGAATCCCTCTGGTGTACGGGTACTTTCCAGCATCTGCTATATCCCTCTCATAATTGAGACCTGCGACATCATCAGGGGTGTAAATCTCTCGTACTGGAAATCCAGACCACGTTGCTGTCCGTTTGGGTTTCTCAAAATAGGCATCCATAAGATTCTTGACTTCGTTGCTCATGGCAAATTTCCTCCACCCTTACCGAAGCACCCTGAGCTCTAACCCAGGGTTTTCATCATTTTTCTAACAGTTTAAATATAAAACTGGCCACGTCATCAGGGCTTGAACCTGGCCCAAATACACCTTTTACCCCCAATTCATCTAGTCTCGGTCTGTCTTTATCAGAGATCACGCCACCCATAATAATAGGTATGTCCATGCCCTTTTCCCTGAGCGATGAAATCAATCCCTCCGCCAAATAGATATGGGCACCCGATGAAGAGCTTATAGCGACAAGGTCAACATCCTCTTCCTCCGCCACCTTCACAACCTCCCCAAAATCCCTAAATCTGGGGTAATAGATAACCTCTACCCCCAGTTCCCTGCATCTGTTTACAACAGTCCTCAAACCCATATCGTGTCCTTCCAATAAGTTGCGGGTAAATAGAACCCTGATTTTCTCTTTCTTGGCAGCTTCCATATTCTCCCCTGACTTTTTCAAGCCTCTGTTTCTCTGTGAACGCTGTGGTTAATGTGAAAATACCGTAGGCAGAGGTTTCTCAGCGTGAATTAATAAGTTCACCCTGAAAAATGAAAAATTTCCTTTGGAGCGAACATCTACCTGTGCGTTGCCTGGCTGCCGTGCTGGCACAGGCAGGCACGCAGACAGGTGAGCAGGATTTTTCGGGCACCCATCCTGACGAAGCGGATGATAAGTCCCGACACCGTCGAGATTTGAGCCCGAAGGGCGAGTTTCTGAAAATGCCTGAAGTGAGTCATAGATGGGTCAAAAAACCTGCGCTTCGGAGCGAAAAAGGGAATTTTTCAGGACGAACTAATAAGGAAAGACGCAACCATAGACCTCGAAAAACACGTCCGTCATCTCTCCCACCGTACATCTAGCCCTTGCAGCCTCAATCAGCGCAGGCATCACTCCTCCTGCCTGTTCAACTGACTCGTATCTTCTCGCAGCCTCTTCGACCTTTTTCAGCGCGGCCTTGACCTCACCCTGGTCACGGGACTGCTTCCATTTCTTTATCCTTTCTATCGCTGATCGCTCTACTTCTTCTTGATCCACCGCAAATTCCGGAACCTCCATGGCCTCTTCTTGCCTGTACTTATTCACCCCAACTATCACCCTTTCGCCCTGATCAACTTCCTGTCTCCATGTCCTGATCCTTTGATCAAGGAGGTTCCACAACCATCCTGTCTCCATGCATCTTGTATATCCCCCCCTTGTTTCAATCTCATTTACAACCTTCCACGCCTCCTTCTCCAGTCTTTCTGTGAGCCACTCCACATAGTAAGAACCTCCAAGGGGATCACAGACTTTAGCAAGCCCTGACTCATGGAGTATCACCTGGTTTACCCTCAGGGCAGTCGTGGCTGCCTCCTCCGAAGGCAATGAAATGGCCTCATCATAGGAAGACGTATGGATTGATTGGGTTCCACCCAGTACCGAGGCCAGAACTTGAAGGGCGGCTCTGGTTATGTTGTTAAGGGGCTGTTGGGCTGTAAGGTTTATACCACCGGTATGAATATGTATCCTGAACTGATGAGAAGCCGTCGTCTTGCATCCAAACCTCTCCTTCATCGTCTTCGCCCACATCCTCCTGAATGCCCTGAGCTTACATATCTCCTCAAAAAAGTCCATTCCCATATGCATCTGGGCACTGAACCGGGGAACCATATCATCAGGGTTCAGCCCTGCCTTTATACCACACTCTATAAGTTCAATTGCCTCGGACAACATAAATGCCATCTCCTGGGCAGGGGAGGCACAGTTTTCTCCGGCAACATATCCACAGAGATTTGTATGGTTCCACCTGGGCACATTCTCCACGCAATACTTGATTAACTCAACTTGAAGTTTCAACTGTTCTTTCGGAGGGTGGTCCCGGGTATTCTGACCGAGCCAGGATATCTTCCTGCGATTTTGGCTTTGCCCATTGAGCTGGTTGGGCTTATACCCCTGTCTTTCAGCATAAACTATGTATGTAGCCAACATCGGCAGGCAGGTAATCTTTGTACTGAAACCTACCCTTGTCTTGCTCAGATCGTATCCATCACAGATAATCCTCACATCTTCTTCTGAACTCACTGAAACCCCACTTACACCGACCATCCCTTTTACCACAATGTCATCGGGATCGTAACCATACGTAGAGGCTAAATCAGGAACTATAAAAAGAACCGCCCCACCAAATCCTTTCATACCCTCCTTTGTCAGCTTCTCGCTCCTCGCCCTGGTTTCTTCTGCCCTGGCATATCCATGGATTTGCTGCGTCATCCACGGCTGATACTGATAGGTCAATGGATAGAGTCCCCTCGTATACGGATAGGAGCCTGGTACCCCAATCCCACGGTAGTCTATGTCCGCTAC
>JBDRGH010000535.1:0-3955 GCA_043818015.1 Pseudomonadota bacterium | reverse complement strand
ATAAAAGAACTACTAAAGCCAACCTTTTTCCAATCTTCATTTTAAAACCTCCCTTCCAAAAAATTTAAGGGCAAACAGGCTCTTGCTAACCAGGAAAACACAAACCGCCATTGACGCTGAGAGTTTGTCCGGTGATCTGGTCTGAAGCCTCTGATGCCAGGAATAAAGCGGCTTCTGCAATATCGTTTGCCGTCAACGGAAACGGCTGCTTTTCCATAGCCTTCTGAAATACCTTTCCTGCTGGTCCGCTTAAAGCAACCTGGTCCAGGGCAGGTGAGTCCCTTGTGACTGTGGTCGAAATAGTATTAATCCTTATCCCCCATCTGGCAAACTCACCTGCCAAAACCTTTGTAGTTAAAACCAGGGCAGCACCTGCACCACCAATCACTGACTCACCAGGAGTGGGCCAACGCCCCGCATCGGTTCCTAAAAGTACAATCTTCCCGGATCTTCTCTCAATCATGTGATCCAGAACTGCTCTGACGCAGTACAACCTGCTGAAATACTGGCTGTTAATATGAGCAATATAGTCATCAGGGTGAAGTTCTCTGAAAAAGTTCGGGGCTGCAATCGCACCCCCGTGCCCAGCACTTCCTCCGCTAACGACTAATATATCTATTTGAGACATCCTCTCCAATACCCGATCTGCCATCCCTTTCACTTCACTGTAAATTGTAATGTCAGCCTGTTCAAAGATAGCTTGCCTGCCCAGTTCCTTTATCTCATTTACTGTTTTTACCCCGGTCTCTGGAGACCTTCCATTAATAACGACATCAGCTCCATTCTCGGAAAACTTCAGAGCAATGGTTCTTCCTACCCCACTACTGGACCCTGTAATTAAAGCGACTTTTCCATTCAAATCTGCACCCATTCTCTCCTCCTGTTGAACCGAGGATCTTCACAGTTTAGATAGTATCAAGCTATTTGTCGGATGTTAAAATCAAGAATTATCCAAAACTCTGTTCTGTTCTTTTGATAATTGAATCCTGCAAGCCCTTGCTCAGATCTACAAAATAGGCGCTATAACCCGCCACCCTAACTATGAGATCCTGGTGCTTCTCTGGCTTTTGTTGAGCAGCTAACAGGGTTTCACGGTCTACGATATTGAATTGGATGTGGCTTATGCCCAAATCTGCCCATGATTTCAAATAACTCATAAAGACCTTTTTCATATCTCCTTCCAAAACTGAGGGCAAAAACTTCTGGTTGAGGAGATGATTGTACGTCTTCTCGGTGCTTATCTTGCTGGCCGACTTCAGCACAGCAGTCGGGCCGTTATGATCCCCTCCCTGGATTGGGGATAAGCTTCCATCGGCAAAAGGCTCCCCATCTTTCCTACCATCAGGAGTTGCAGGAGTGTCGTGGGCTAACCCATAGGTTGCTGAGACACCGCTTCCGTCGCCTCTGAGAGGAGTCCCAAACCGGTCGGTAAACTCAGCCAGTACAGCTGAGGTCTTAAGCTGAACTTCAGCGGCAATTCGATCTGGAAATTCGTCGTCGTTTCCATATTTCGGGGCCTGTATCATCATCTGCCGTATATCTTCATACCCCTCCCAGTTGCTGTCCATGGCCTTGATAAGCTCATCCATGGAAATCTTTTTATCCTCGAAAACAACTTTTTTAACTGCAGTGATGGCGTCGGCGACATTGGTCGGACCGATCAGGACACAAAAGTCATGAATCATGGATGGATAGGCCCATTGCTGCTTCTCTTTCCCCTGTTCGATACATCCATCTAACAAGGCGGAGTAAAAGGGTCTCGGGAGATATTTCTCATAAAGAGAACGGCAAATATTTTCCAAAGTCATAAACTTTCCTACAGCAAAGCGTACCTGTTCCAGGTAGGCATCCATGAGCTCTTCTGCTGACTTGAAGGCGCTGGGATCAGGGGTTCTAGCACCCCATTGATCGCCGGTTTCGGGATTCACCCCTTGATGAAGTGCCCACCATAGGCATTTGGGAAGCACAAAATAAGCGGGAAACCTCCGCGCAATATTTTTCCCAGGCAGTTCCAAATAAACACACCCCGTTATAGCGTAGTCTCGCGCATCTTCAAGGGGAACACCCCACTTCTCCATTAACGGAAGCAAGGATTTGTCATTCATAAACGAGGGGAAGCCTATCCCTGTGCGAATAGTGTCAATCGCCTTTGAGAGAAGTTCGTCCGGGGTACCGTCATGATACCGTAAGGCAATACTCGGTTCTAATAGCCTCATAGTCTCGGCTGTTTCGAGAACCAGGTAGGTCATTTCATTGGTGACATCGTTTCCTTTTTCATCTACCCCACCTAGAGTTACGCTCTGAAGGGATGCTACACCTCCATAGACGGTGGATACCATCGGTGAGTATATAAGACCCAGTTCTTGAAATTTCGCCCAGAGAAGCTGTAGGAGTTCCAGTGCCTCATCTCTGGTAATTTTGCCGGCCTGAAGATCTCTTTCATAATAAGGCCCGAACACTTTATCGAAGCGTATCCCGATTCCATGGGTGGAAAATTCCATATACCGCACTACATGGACAAGAAAGAAGGATTGTAATGCTTCAAGAAGAGACCGAGGGGGGTTTGCCGGAACCCACTGACACGTATTAGCTATTTCCTCTAATCGTTTCTTGTCGGCTGGATCCATGGTCTTCTCAGCCATCTCACGGGCCTTCTCAGCATACCGATTTGCGAATATTATGACCGCTTTCAGGCATATGAGAACCGCTTGCAGAAACTCCTTCTGATCAATGTAGTCTAGAGGAACTGTCCGATCGATCTCCATAAGTCTATCTTCTACCTCTTTGATTATACCATTGAGCCCTATTTGGAATACCTTTTCAAAATTGACGATCCCTACTTCTGACCAATGAGTCCACAAAAAAGTACCTTCATATTTCCAGTATTTTCCCAGGGTATCTCCAGTAAACATCTCTTGCTGCCGGTCGCTCATGGATTTTCCCTTCCAGTACTCGCAAAGTTCTGCTAACTCTCTTCTACCAGCGTCATCGAGAAGAGTCTGGCCTTCTTCACCACTTACAAGCCTCTTAACAGTCCGCCACATTTGATCTATGCCATAGTAGATCCCTTGAGGAGTGGCAGCATGATTGCCTACGATTCTCTCCCAATCCTGAATATAAAGATCCATCTTGGTCAGGATATTTTCCAGGGCCTTGGCCCTTCGTATAACCATAGGCTCTCCGTCTGTCTCTTTATATGACTCAGTGAGAAGACGCGATCTCTGCAAGTCTAATTTGACCTCAGGACGATACATTCCTCGTGCTGCGTCATCTTTTTTAGTTCCCGCTCGGACATTGCGAACCGTCTTTGGAACAAGTTTGCTTTTTAAGAATTCTACCTTTCCGTCCATCTTATCCTCCTTCCACTATACGCTTTGTTAGTTACGAACAGTTACTAATTAAAAGTTGCAGGATTACCCCAATTACTTGAATGTTCAAAGAATAACCTCTTTTCTCAAATCCATAACCTTTTTTGCATCGTCAGGTATAGTACCCACAGGTACAAATTCAACCTTATCTATCTTGAGACGGCATCTATTCTGAAAATCCTTCATAAAGGTGTTAACTAACTTTCCCTTATCAACGGCTTCGTCTGTAAGTTCAACCTTTGCGGTAATAAAATCCCTCAATTCATCGTGACTGACCAATATTTGAAATTTCGAAACCCCTGACAGTTTCGAAACCGCGTCTTCTGCTTCTAATGGATGAATAAACATGCCTCGTGTTTTTACCCCGTCTCCTACCCTTCCAACAACCTTCACAAGACGAATAGATGTTCTCCCGCAGGGGCATGGTTCATCAGTACAGTAGGCAAGGTCGCCACTTCCGAATCGGATCCTGGGTAAGATATCATTGAAAAGAGTGGTTACAATGATTTCGCCTACTTCACCACACGGGAGCTGTTTCCCGGTAAGGGGGTCAACTGTCTCGATGATAAAGTTTTCCTCAATATGCA
>JBDRGH010000534.1:0-5002 GCA_043818015.1 Pseudomonadota bacterium | reverse complement strand
CTGGCAAGAGATCTTAGAGTCCCATCAGATGATGTTATAGTTGAAAAAAAATCTAACCGGACTTATGAGAACGCCGTTAGGGTGAAGGAGATCATGGATGAATTCGGGTTTGAGGATGCCCTTCTCGTGACCTCTTCCCATCACATGTTAAGGGCAAAGCTAACCTTTGAACATGTCGGTGTTGTGGTTTACCCAGCCTCCACTCCACCCATCGAAGAATATATTACCCGCCCCGTTGGAAGACTCCTTCTCTTCCAAGAGGTCTTACATGAATACGGCGGATTGGTCTGGTACAAATGGAAGGGATGGATCTAGACGTGGCTTATCAGGATAGGTAATTCTTCGTACCTTTCAGGAGATTCCTTACTATCGTTATCACACCAGTTGTAAAACCCATCATTCCCCCCCAGAAAATTGCTGGCTTATGATAGTCCCAAAGTCTTTCTACTACAAAGTCAGAGCCCGAAAAGAGGTAGGCCATGCAATACGTGATTAAAGGGAACAATATACTTCCAGCCATTAAACCCCCTGTGACAAATAAGAGAATTCTTTTTGAAGCTTGAAAGACGAGCCTGATTTGTTCCATTGTGCGTAATTTTCTGATAACAGGCTCCATCTGCTGAGAATATGCCAAAAGGCGTTGCATTATTCTCTGACTTTCCTTAAACTTTTCTGGGGTTTCAATAAACGCGACATTAGCACTCGCCATTGATACCTCACTACTTATCCTTTCAAGGGAAAAACTGAGCTTTCCGAGTTTCTTTCGATCAGGATGATTTCTGATATAGCTTGTACCCTTTCGTAAGCTTGAAGTCAGCGAGGCGATCTTTTGCCTTAGCTCATTTTTATGATTTTGCAGTATCATTTGGCCTCTATAGCAGATATTCTCTTCGAGAGAAGCTGCATCTACAAAGCCAAGGTAACTGTTGGATTCGATATAGCTGTGAATCTTCTCTAAATTGGTCCTGTTGTCTTTGTCAGTTTCGTTTTGTACCCCGAACCATGATCTGAGTTTTTCCACTGTTTCCTCTGCCTTGGGTCTGTTCTCCATAGCCGTCACCCTAGCTTCTTCAAAAAGCTGACAAAGGAAGCTCTCGATCTCATCTTCAACCATTATGAGATCAGGCTCAAGCAAGGTTTTGACATAAAAGCTCGACTCTTCGCTTATAATAGTCCTCAGTTCTGCTACCCCGCGTTGGTATTCACCCATCTTTAGCATAAGCACTGCCTTTCTGTACCGGGCCTCCAAGCAATCAGGGGCTATCCGCAACGTTTCCTCAACTTGCTTTTTTGCTTGTGTCAATCTGTTATTTACCTCGTGCACTCTGAAGGTGAGAAGAGAGATATAGCTTTTCTGCAAGATATTGTCTGCGTACCTTATCGCTTTTTCAAAATAATCTAGTGCCTGGGCTAAGTTCCCCTTTTCGATACTGAAAAATCCGAGGGCAGTGTATACTCTGTGATCATTTGGATAGCGCTTCACCTCGCCGGTGAGGAAGTCCTCGGCCTGATCTAGTTTTGAAACCCTTAGGCAATCCAGGCCCAACCAAAGTGCCCCCCCCTCTGGTCTACCCTTCGGTCTTTGTCCAATCTCGCTCCAACCCTTGGCTGTGGAGAGCAAAATTGTCCTTAAGAAGTGCAGTTGAAATGGGCTTGACAACTCGTAAAATGTATCAAAAGCTAGATTACGAACTCCTGGCTTTCTCCCAGCATTATCATCTTGCTCTGTAGGCTCATATGGTTTCGTAATCAAGTCGATATGATCCGTGAACAGCGCATTGATACTCTCAAAGGACAAATGTCCGAGCTCTCCCAATCTATCCGGGTTATCCCAGATGGCCTTTGATGGACAAGATGCTACAAGGTGCTTTCTAGAGCCGCAGTAAAAGCACCTTGAGTAATTCCCGGCACCAACGTGCTTACGAAGATGGAAAAGTCGTTTATCCTCTCTATTCGAAGACCCTGCCCACGTTACGTGATAGAGAACTGCCTCCCCTTCCGAAAGCACGGCCCTTGGGTCTGGCTCTATCTGGTCCCAGTATCTCAAAACATCGTAGGTATTTTTGGTTACGTATATCTCATTCGGTTGAAATTCAGCTCTGAAGTTGCTACTTATGTCAGTTATATCACGAACGCCATCTTCTTCTCTGTCCGAGCCTATTCCGGCCCCCGTATTGACGCATATCTGAAATTTGATGGCTTCCTCGTCCGGTCTTCCCACGTTATGATTTTGAACAGTCTCCAATATCTCCGCGGCTACTTCCACCGGAGTGACAGGATCTTCGAAGATTGACAGTAATTCAACCTCCGATTTCGCAACTAGTCTACTTGTATGTCTGTAAAGGATTGGGATAACGAGGTCGAAACAACCCTCAGCCCATTTATCTGTAGAGACTTTGCCTTCTTCCAGGTCATGTCCATCATTGACCACTCTGAGTGACATTAAAGAAAGGCTTTCATGAGCAGAGGCGTCTTCTCTCCACAAGACCTCATAGACCGTGATCTGTTCTGATCCCTTTAAGCTCGCTACTTTACTGATGGGACGAAATGCAAAGCCCTCGGTTCCTATCATTACACTGTAGATGGTCTGTGATATAAGGATATGATCAGGCTTTGCAATGGATAGTATCCTCGACGTTACATTCACTACGTTACCAAAGATATCGTTATCCTCGACGATTATATCTCCAAAGTTGATACTGATTCTTATATGTATTTGACTCTTTCTTGGTCGGTCCTGATTATAACTGACAAGTTTTCTTTGCATCTCTACAGCAGATTTAAGTGCCATTTTCGGATCATTAAAGGAAGCCATTATTGAGTCACCAATGGTCTTTATAATGACTCCTTGATGATCTTCAATAATAGGGAAGAGCAAGTTGTTGTGTTTTTCGAGCATGATTCGGCCAGCCACGTCTCCATGTGTCGTGAAGAAAGCGGAAGAACCTTCTACGTCGGTAAAGAGGACTGCCATTTTCTTTGTAAACCGATTCTGAAGCTCCTCATCCAGTTGAACTCGTAGCTTGATTAGTTCCTCAACATTCCCAGAGGCAATACCATCGGTGGAACTTTCTCCCTCAAAGCTACCGGCCTTTGTCATAAACATCACCTTCCTAATTGTTGGTTAACGTTGTCACGAGAGTAAGACTCAGCAGAAAAAATGACAAGTTTTCAAAGAATTTTGTAAAGTAGCGACCTCTAACCTGCCGATAAGAGTAGGAGCAGCTAAACCAGATTGGAAAGGGGTGACAGTCCGTGATCAATGGTATAGGTTCTTCACTGTCAGGGGTTACGGCCCACAAAAAGAAGATAGAGGTGACTGCAAATAACATAGCAAACATAAATACTGATGGGTTCAAAAAGAGTAGGGCTGTGTTCAAAGAAGAGCCCTCCGGTGGAGTGGTGGTTGATGTCCAGAGAGTAGATACCCCTGGTACTCCAATTCATTCTCAAGAAGATGAGAAACAGATCTCATCAGAAACCTCTAATGTGGACTATGCTGAAGAAACGGTAAACATGATAACAGCTCGCAGGGGGTTTGAAGCAAACCTAAAAGCTTTACAGGTAGAAGATGAGATCCTAAATTCTATACTGGACATCACAGTATAAGTCAGCACCTATTCGATTGGATCTTTCATACCCCCCATTGGGTCCTTTGAATCTTGATCTTTCAGGTTCACGTCAGCAATTGCTTTGTAGGTTTTGATCGCCCGTAAGTATTCATCCCTTATCTTCTCAACGGGAAGTGCCTTCTCGTGCTCTACCGGTTTCGTAAGAGATTTTCTCCCTAATCCTTTTTTCTCCCTACTCGATTCGTCTTCCCTGGCTATTTCAACATAGGTTCTGGTGCCTAGTGTCGGAAGTCCACCCTTCCTCTGTAATGTAAATTCCACAAAAGCTCTCTTGTCCTCATTTGCCTCCCAAGGCCCCCCTACAGTTGTATGATCAATTTTACTAATTGGGATATGCCATTTATCGGTATCAACATCTTTAGTGGTGGCAAACCATTTTCCATCCTTGTTTCCTTGCTTGTCGTTGAAGCTCAGATTCTCTGTCTTCTTTGGAGCACTGCTCTCAACGCTCCATAGGGATACCGGAATCTTGTTGTTTTTTACCTCCTGTTGGAAGAGAGATTGCATAAAGGTTCTCTTCTTTTTGGTATTGTCATTGACAATTTGGGGGCTATAAAACTTGTTTGACAGTCCATGCGTTGGTCCCAATTTCATGTGACGTTTCTCCTTCTCTCTTTGTTAATAACAGGATTCGTCTATAGGTCTAGCAAACTCAGGGCATTTGGTGCTCAGTGAAAATTAAAAGCCCATCCCCCGCGAAGAGGATGGGCCTTAAGATATAAATGGCTATTTCGGCAGTCCCGCTATCCCGATGAATCGGGATCGAGGACTTTGCGTCCCACCCTTCTGGGAGGTTTGCCTTTTCGATAGCTCTATTTTTTCTTTTTCAACCGATTTATTATCGGCATGAGTCGTTTAAAACTTTAGTTTATTTTATGAAAGCCACCTGATAACTCTCTAACTCAAAAATTTAATTAGTTTTTCCTGGGGTTCAGAAAAGAACTTGTGCGGGATAAGGACAAGGAGTTCGACTCTCTCGTCTCATCCTCCCGAACGCATCTGAGTGAATGCATTCGGGAGGCGGACATGAAGATGTTTATTCTGTCGGAAGCAATTCCAACAAAGTTTAGATGATACCCGTGGCCCCCATGGCGCAGATGACCTGCCCAGTCACATAATAGGAATCATCAGAAGCCAGGAAGATAACGAGGGGTGCAACATCCTCAGGCTGTCCCATCCTCTGGATTGTGGATGTCGCCGCAAGCTGTTTATAAAACATCTCTCGTACCTTCTCTGGCATTGAGTCCGTCATGGCCGTCTGAGCCGCAGGACCGACGGTGTTAACGCATATTCCGCGTCGCACCAGCTCCTTGGCATTGGACAGGGTGAGTCCAATCATGCCTGCCTTTGCCGCGCTGTAATTTGCTTGT
>JBDRGH010000533.1:0-2036 GCA_043818015.1 Pseudomonadota bacterium | reverse complement strand
TTTTATTTATATGCCTTTATTTTAAAGTCTTTAAAGTAATAAATTCTACTTTTATTCATTCATTTAGATAATAGAAAAACCTTGCAGGTGATTCTCATAACTGGAAGAACTTAAAGATAAGGGAGGAACTCCTTGCTAATTGGGAAGAAAAAACTCGTTGACATGTATCGGCAGATGCTGACTATCCGTCACTTTGACGAAAGTGCAGCCGAGGGCTACCTAAAGCGGGCGATTCCGGGTTTAGTTCATACTTACATAGGTCAAGAGGCTGTGGCCGTGGGTGTTTGTGCCAACCTGAAGATTGACGACTGCATCGTTAGCAACCATCGCGGTCATGGGCATTGCATTGCCAAAGGTGCCGATCTCAGACGAATGATGGCAGAGCTCTATGGGAAGAAGACCGGCTATTGCAAAGGAAAGGGCGGTTCCATGCATATCGCGGACTTTAGCATAGGGATGTTAGGCGCTAATGGAATTGTCGGAGCAGGTCTTCCTATTGCCATCGGAGCAGCTCTTGCCGCCCAGTTGGAGAGAGGAAACCGTGTTGCGGTGTGCTTTTTCGGTGACGGCGCCACCCAAGAAGGAGAGTTTCACGAATCTTTGAATCTGGCCTCAATCTGGAAACTACCGATTGTTTTTGTCTGTGAAAACAACTTATACGGCGTAAATACACCTGCCCAGTATGCGATACCTCTACGGGATATTGCTGATAGGGCAGCAGCCTATGCTATGCCTGGCATCGTTGTTGACGGCAACGATGTGATAGCGGTGTACGAAGCTACCAGACAAGCGGTGAAAAGGATCCAAACCGGAGGAGGTCCCACCCTTTTGGAATGTAAGACATACCGTTGGGACGCCCACCATGAGGGCGCCCCCGTGGACTTACGCCCGGCAGATGAGATTGACGCCTGGAAGAAGAAATGTCCTCTTGCAAGTTTCGAGGTAAGGCTTCTTGAAGAAGAGATAATGACTCAACAGGACTTGGATGAGGTTGATAAACAGGTGCGTGCCCAAATAGAAGATGCCATTAAATATGCCATAGAGAGCCCACTTCCGGATCCAGCAGATGCTCTGGAGGGTGTTTTTTCAGATTAATGGATAGCGACTTTAGGAGATATACCAAGGATGAGGAAAATAAGCTACGCTCAAGCAATAATGGAAGCTATTCAGGAAGAATTCCGACGGGACGAGAAAACCGTCCATATGTCTACAGACACTCCTTTCCCGTTGCTGGAAGAATTTGGTAAGGACAGAATAAAGAGTACCCCAATATCAGAGTCTGCCTTTGTAGGAGCTTCCATAGGCCTTGCAGGTTCCGGGTTCAAGGTTGTGACCAACATACGTAGGGCCACCTTCATGTTCGTGGCAACAGACCAAATTGTGAATCAGGCAGCTAAGATCACCTATATGTTTGGGGGGCAAGCCAAGTTTCCCATAGTGTATCGCATACAGGTCGGTGACGACAATGCTCTTGCCGCGCAGCATATTGTAAACCCTTACTCCATGTTTATGAATGTCCCTGGGATAAAAATTATACTTCCATCTACCCCTTACGACGCAAAAGGATTGATGAAAACTGCAATCAGGGACAATAATCCCGTTCTCTTTTGCGAGCACACCGCCCTCCATTCCCTGACAGGAGAGGTTCCGGAAGATGATTACACTATTCCTTTCGGAAAGGCGAAGATATGGAGAGAGGGGTCTGACGTGACAGTGATTGCGCTGTCGAAAATGGTGCATGAGGCCCTGTCAGTAGCAGAGGAACTCGAAAAAGAGGGGATATCGATTGAGGTCATTGACCCAAGATCCCTCGTTCCCATGGACAAGGAAACCATCCGGGCCTCCGTGGCCAAAACAGGCCGTTTAATTGTGGTGGATGAGGCCTGCCAAACCTGCAGCGCCGCTGCCGAAATTATCAACGTAATCGTAGAGGACAAACAAACATTCCAATGTCTCAAGACAGCCCCGAAACGTATCTGTGCCTACGACGTTCCCATTCCTTACAGCCCGATTCTGATGAGCTATGTGCTGCCGGA
>JBDRGH010000532.1:0-3517 GCA_043818015.1 Pseudomonadota bacterium | reverse complement strand
TTGACCCCTTGAATCCTCTTCACTAAATAAATAGGAGAAAAACCATAGCGAATACTTCGAGTTCTCCTCAGACGTACCCGATATGATGAGATTAAATGAAAACCAACTCAAGGCAGTGAAGCACGCAAATGGCCCGCTTTTGGTCATAGCAGGGGCCGGTACGGGTAAGACCAGCGTAATTGCACATCGGATAGCCCATTTGATTGAAAACGAAGGGATAAATCCGGGAAACATCCTTGCGCTGACCTTTTCCAATAAGGCTGCGGAAGAGATGAAAAAGAGGGTTGAGGAACTTCTTGCGTCGAGTCATGATGACATATGGATCAGTACGTTTCATTCCTTCTGTGCGGAGGTCTTACGGGAAAATGCATTGGAATTGGGCATAAGTCCCTTTTTTAGGCTCATTACCGAGCCAGAGCAACTCTCCCTCATGGTCACAAATATTGAGAGGTTAGATTTGAGCTACTATGAAGTCAAAGGGAGCCCTCATGGTTTGCTCAAACAGATGCTCGACCTTATCTCCCGTGCCAAGGATGAGATGATTCCGGCAGAGGATTATACGCAGTTTGCCGAGAGGTTAGCTAAATCAAATGGGGAGAGAAATCTCAACACTTTGAAGATCAATGAGGTTGCTCGTGTTTACGCTGCGTATCAAATGCTTCTTTTAGAGCATGACTGTGTTGATTTTGGCGACCTCATTCTCTATACCATTCAGGGCTTCAGAGAAAAGCCCCATCTCCTCCTTCAATATCAACAGAGATTTCAGTATATACTGGTGGATGAATTTCAGGATACCAATTTTGCCCAAAGTGGATTGTTGGATATGCTTGCAGAGTCCCATGGGAACCTTTGTGTCGTAGGCGATGACGACCAGAGCATTTACAGGTTCAGGGGAGCCTCCATAAAGAATATCCTGGATTTTGAGCATAGGTACCCCGAAGCCACTGTTATAACCCTGGATGAGAACTACCGGTCGCCCCAGGATATATTGGATGCCGCCCACACCCTGATAACCCATAATAGTTTCAGGCTGGATAAGAGATTAAAGGCCACCTCGGTTAATGACCTGCACCATGCCGAGCCCATCAGACATCACTCTTTCGTGAACGTCGGGGGGCAGGCACAGTATCTGGCCCGGGAGATTCAAAACCTTCTGGTCAAAGATGAGACTCTCAATCTGTCTGACATAGCGGTCCTCATAAGAAGTATTAAAAATCAATCACGACCTATCACCCACGCACTGGAAAGAGCAGGAATCCCCTATAATCTCATTGGTGGTTCAGGATTCTTTGAGAGAAGAGAAATACGGGATATCCTCTCATGGATGAAGGCGATAGATAACCCGTTTGACACGGAAAACCTGGTAAGAGCTATCCATACTTCACCATTCAAGATATCCCCCATCCATGTATCTCGCATATCAAATTGGGGAAGGAGTAATGGAGAGTTAGGCCTCTTTGATGCGTTGAAGGAGGTAGATGCTGTTGCAAACATGGATAAGGAAGCAATAGGAGAAGTTCGCTCTTTTTACCTCGCACTCCGAGACTTAATAGACCGAAGAGAAGAGTTGAAAGCAGGAGAGATGGTAAGGGAAATTATCGATAAGGTCGGATACAGGGAAAGGCTACTCCAGACTGGCACCAGGAACTTCATGGTTGGTCTGACTAATCTCAAGAAGCTGGAAACTATGGCAGAGGATTACTGTTCCCTTGAGGGTCACACGAACCTCAGATCCTTTCTCAGATACCTGTCGTATCTCATGCTTTCAAGTGAAAAGCCCTTGGACTCTCACCTTTTCGATGCAGTTAATGTAATGACGATTCACCAGGCCAAAGGTCTTGAGTTCAGGATTGTGTTCATGACGGATCTCGTCCAGTCGAAATTCCCCGGGAGCAGACGTTCCCCAGCCATAGACCTTCCCGATGACTTGCTTAAAGAAAAGTTACCCGAGGCTTCATCTCGAGAGTTCCATGTAAGTGAGGAAAGGCGCCTCTTTTATGTGGGAATGACCAGGGCGAAAGAAAGGCTGTACCTCTTTCGTGTGACGCGGTATAACGAGGAACAAAGGGAAAAGAAACCTTCTCAATTTCTTACAGAGGCCCTCGGGGAACGAACTGAAACAGAATATCCCCTGGACACAAGTGACCTATTGCTCAAGGGTACTTCTCCTGACGTCAATCTCGCAAAATCAATCCTGCACCTAACGAGAGAGATGGAGTTCAAGCATGATGAAAAGGTAGATTTCCAACTACTGTTAAAGCGGGGTTTGCGATCTCAGATCGACTTGTTGAAGGCTCACTTGATGGCTGAACGAGACATAGATCAATTTGAATGCAAGCTGAAAATGATAAACCAGTCGATAGAGGCCCTGTTTCCCCGTGATCTTTCTGATGACCTATTAAATCCACGTTTGGACGAACAATTGAGGGCCGCCTTTCTCGACAATGGAGATAGGAGGACAGGACCCATTGCCGAGGAACAAGAGTCTTACTCGGAATTCTTGCCCATTGCAGACGGGGGCTTAGACATTACCTTCTCAGCCTTGAACACCTACAGTAAATGTCCTCTTCAGTTCAAGTATTCATATATTTATAACATCCCCCCAAGAGCCAGCGTTAACACAAGGGTTGGTAATCTGCTGCATAAGGTTTTGGAATACTTTCACAAGAACTATACGATGGAGCGGGCTACGGCAGAAGATCTCTTGGGACTCTTCAAAGACGGATGGAACAGAGCCCGGCTCCCTGATTCGGTCCAATGGAGGCAATTCAAGGGAAAGGCGATAAGCGCGTTAACAAGCTATTTCGATAATTTTAGGCTTTACAACACAACACCAGTGTACTTTGAAAGACCCTTTACCTTGAGACTGGGAAAACACAGGGTCAAAGGTCGAGTGGATAGGATAGACATTACGAGAACAGGTGGTTATGAGTTGATAGACTATAAAACCGGCAGAACCTGGAACCAAAGGGAGGTAAACAGAGATCTCCAGCTTTCTGTATATGCTCTCGGGGCAATGGAGGCCTGGGGCATCAAACCGGAGGTTGCCAGTTATTACTTCTTGATTGAGAATAAAAGACTTTCTATCACCCACGAGGATCAGCAGCTCGAAGAAGCAAAGGAAAAGATAGTCGATTTGGCCGATAATATCTTAGCTGAAAATTTCGAACCGACACCTGATTATCAAAACTGCAGATACTGCGATTACCGGTCCCTCTGTGGAGAGGGAGAGATGATTTAGCAATACCAGAGGAGGTAAGATGATAGTAGGTCATGGGGTTCCCCGGTAAAGTCATAAGAACGTTAGAAGACTCTGACCTATCATGGATAAAGCAAGGTGTGATTGGTTACCAAAAACTGCTGCCCGAGTACAAAAAGATGGAACATCGCGAAATTCTTCAACACTCTCACTTGGTCAATGCAAAAAAAGGTAAAGACCTTCGAGAGAAGAGCCGACAAGAAAAAAAGGAACTTGATGAATCAGGAGACGAAACCTAATTTTAAGATAAGTATTATA
>JBDRGH010000531.1:0-3413 GCA_043818015.1 Pseudomonadota bacterium | reverse complement strand
GTTAACTAAAGAGGAAATATTAGCAATAGTTGATGAAGCAGCAGTAGACAAAGAAAAACTCTCGGAGCTAATTAGCGTTGTTAATGATGCCACGAAGTCGAATAGGCAGAAGGCGGAGGCTGTTCGGAGTATTACCGGACTTGCTGAGGTTGCTGTGTCGCTCATAGGAAAACTGGTCTAGGTGAATTCACCTTACCGCTATTACTACGTGAGATATAGACTGACAGCTTTAGGAAACAAAAATAAGGTGCTTTTTATTCGGAGTTATTCGTTAAAATGAGTCTTCTAACAGTCGTAAAAGTCTCCCTTTCATTTGCCGGGAGGCAGATATTTAATGAAATAGGGTTGCAGGTAGAACCGAGGGACCGGATAGGCCTTGTGGGTCCAAACGGATCAGGGAAAACCACATTGCTTCGGCTTATCATGGGGGAGCTTTCCTCTGACAGCGGAGAAGTAATCGTAACAAAGGGCACCCGGTTAGGCTACCTGCCCCAGGACGTACAGGAAACCCTGTCAGGGCCTATCTTGCAATCCGTTATCGATTCCGTTCCCGGGCGGGTAGATATGGAAAATGAGCTTAGAAAGGCAGAGGCATCTCTTGAAGAAGCATCTCGTAAACGAGACCAAACGAGCATCGCCGAAAAACTAGGAGAGATACATCAGGAAATCAACCGGCTCGATCTGGAGTACCCGCGTCATGCGGCGGAAAAGATACTGTTGGGGCTTGGTTTTATGACTTCTGATTTTGACAGACCTGTCTCTTCTCTAAGCGGTGGATGGAAAATGAGAGCGGCCCTGTCAAGCCTTCTATACCAGAGACCCGACTTGCTCCTTCTGGATGAGCCTACCAACCATCTTGACATACCTTCGGTGCATTGGTTTGAACAGTTTCTAAAGGACTTCAGTGGCGCTATGATTCTTGTATCCCATGACAGGGATTTCCTAAACCGGCAGATCAATAGAATCATAAGCTTTGGTCAGGAAGGCATGAGATCTTACAGCGGCAATTACGATTCTTACCTGAACGCCCGTGAGGAAGAACGCAGAACCCTCGAAGCAAATGCCAGAAAGCAGGAGCAAAGAGTCAAAGCGGCGGAGAAATTCATTGAAAGGTTTCGTGCCAAGGCCAGCAAGGCCAGACAGGCCCAGAGCAAGATTAAACTGCTGGACAAAATGGAAGTCGTTAAAACCCACCGCAGAGAGAAGGCGCCCCATTTTTCCTTTCCTGACGTTCCCCGAAGTGGAATGGTTGTCGTATCCATTAAGGGTTTGTCAAAAGGGTTTGGTGAGGTACCTCTGTATAAAGATATTAACTTGAGCGTGCTAAGGGGGGAAAGGACAGCGATTATAGGACCAAACGGGTGCGGCAAGACCACCTTGCTCAGGATGGTTGCCGGTGAAATAGAACCGGATAAGGGAGAGATAGCGTTGGGGCATAAGGTAAGCATGCGCTACTTTGCACAGCATCACTCAGACATGCTTAATGCTCAAAAGACAGTGATTGAAGAGGTGTACAAGGTTTCTCCGGATGAGAGCATCGGTTTCGTAAGGGGGGTCTGCGGGGCATTCCTCTTCTCAGGACAGGACGTGGACAAGAGTATAGGCGTTCTGTCCGGGGGTGAAAGGGCCCGTGTCTCACTTGCAAAGCTTCTTGTCAAACCCGGAAATCTCCTGGTGATGGATGAGCCGACCAACCATCTTGACATTTCATCTTCGGAGGC
The DNA here is from genome assembly GCA_043818015.1 of Pseudomonadota bacterium. Classification (GTDB taxonomy): domain Bacteria; phylum Desulfobacterota; class UBA8473; order UBA8473; family UBA8473; genus JBDRGH01. Next base: position 1,692 of record JBDRGH010000531.1, on the reverse strand, counting down.
ATTGATCGATGCGCTTTCTGAATACAACGGAACCCTGCTCTTTGTATCGCATAACCAGTCCTTTGTTAACAGGCTGGCAACAAAGATATGGGATATAAGAGGGGGCGAAATCATAGAGTACCCTGGAAATCTGGACGAGTACTATTACCATATTGCAAGGGCAGAAGAGGAACCGGCTAACGGTTATGATCAGGGGAATTTATCTGAAGGGAGAAGGGGCAAGAGAGCATCGGTCAAAAAGGGGAAAGACCGAAAGAAAGATAAGAGGGGGAAAGCGGAAAGACGGCAACTGATATACGGCACCCTGAAACCGATCATGGCTGAGGTGGATCGTTTGGAAGAGAGAATTGCTGAGCTTGAAGGAAGGCAGGAAGAGCTGGAGAGACTGCTTGCAGAACCGGACATGTTTAATTATAACAACAGGAGTGTTCAGCTCCTCAAAGAGTACAAAGCAGTCAGAGAAGAGCAGGATGAGCTGCTCCTTAAATGGGAGAGGACTCAGGATAAGCTGGAAGAGAGAAGAAGAGAATTTGGGATGGGTGACCGTTTATAGGGGTATTAGGGGACGTTGGTTCTAAAACAACTTAATATATCCTTCTATCTCCGGCAATTCCTCACAACTCGCCAACCGATTGACAGCAGAAGTCGTTACACCAAGAAAACGGGCAACCTCTGCTCCACTATAACCCATCTTCTTCACCGCCACCTGGCAAAATATCTTTCTCGCCTTCACAACTCCTCTCTTCCTACTCCCTGATCGAAAATCAAATCTATCTACCCCTTCTCTCTCCACTACCCCTTTAAAAAAATAGGGTCAGCGCCCATTAAAAGTCGAATACCTACCACATCCTCTTCTGAATAAGTAAATTTATTGCTAATAAGTGTAGTAACATTTCAAATACTTCCCCTGGTTTGAGACTCATCTCTCTTCTTGCTTCTTCTCCAGATACCTTAACTATCCTTTCTTATTTACCTTTCTTTTCCCTTTATTTTTGCTTCCAGGCCGTCTATAATCTTTTGACCAGTGAGGGTGTGGGACGCTCTTTCAAGCACTAGGCAACACAGATACCCTTAGATTGCTCGGAGGTTTCGTGGCGGGACTTTCAAAGAAGAGTTTTGAAGAGCATCTGACTCAGTGGGAAGCGAAGAGGTCAAAAGGTCGCACTATCTAAATAGGATAGCTTGGTCCGACCCTAGTACACTGGGACAACACCTAGGACAACGTAGGACACTACCCTAGGATCGCGTGCGGTTGAATTTCAAGGAGGTGTGCAATGAAGCGTTGGGTTTATATCGGCGGTGTTCTCTTGCTGCTCGTAGTCATCGGGCTCTATTTTTTCTTTACTTCGCTCGATTCCATAGTCAAGGCAGCCATAGAAAGGATTGGCTCAAGCGCGACCCAGGCGCAGGTGCGAGTCAAGGCGGTGAACATAGAACTCACCTCGGGCAGGGTCACCCTGCGCGGGCTGACCGTGGGCAATCCTTCAGGCTTCAAGACCCAAAGAGCTCTCAGCCTGGGCGAGATTAGCCTCCAAGTCGATGTGGGGAGCGTTACCAAGAATACGATAGTGATCAAGGAGATCGTGGTGACGGCCCCTGAAGTCACGTATGAGATCGGCTCGCAAGGGAGCAACATCGAAGCACTGAGGCGCAATGTTGATGCATACACGGGAGCGGCGAAAGGCAAGGCCC
>JBDRGH010000530.1:0-2029 GCA_043818015.1 Pseudomonadota bacterium | reverse complement strand
CATTGTCCTCCACCCCAGATTTTCAACAATATGATAAATTAGAGTTGGCGAAAAATCAGGCGCCCCAGTAGTACGGCTGACACAGCGGATATACATACTTCAGACCCTAAAGTGTACCCCAATCGGTTCGGATTTTTGTCTTGACATTCAGGCCCGGCTGACTTAAATTACTACAACTCATTGAGCCAGTTAGACAAGCGGGTAGGAGGATGAGCCGGATGCCAACGGAAAGAAAGAAACTAGCAGCTATTTCAGCGGCCATATCCGCTTACTTGAGAGAAGAGAAAGAAACACCTGCGATAAAGACTCCGACTGCATCCTCTCCACCCTCTTTTAACGTTTGGGGATTATCGGGCCGAGATGAGATGATGCGGATGAGGGGTCTATTGCAGCGTAGGATATTCCAGAAGTAGGGATTATCTTTCCATCTTATCGCCAACTGTTTGATATACACAGGGCCGGTTGTCTTTCAATTACCAGGTAAGAAGCTACGGAGGAGATGAAACATGCCACCAAAAGGGAAAAGGGAGAAAAAGAATCCGGTTAAGATTGCAGACACGACCTTTCGGGATGGCCACCAGTCCAGTCTAGCTACCAGGATGAGAACTGAAGACATGCTACCAATTGCGGAAGAAATGGACAAGATCGGCTTTTGTGCTATGGAGGTCTGGGGGGGCGCAACTTTCGATGTGTGTACGCGATTTCTCAATGAAGACCCCTGGGACAGGGTACGAATACTAAAAAAACACATGCCCAATACCCCGCTTCAAATGCTCTTAAGAGGGCAGAATCTGGTCGGATATCGTAACTACGGTGACGATGTGGTTACCGCGTTTGTCCACAAGGCCGCTGAAGTTGGGATTGATATCTTTCGGGTATTTGATGCCCTGAACGACGAACGGAATTTTGAGACCTCCTTCGCAGCCATTAAGGAGTGCAAGAAACACATTCAGGCTACCATTTGTTACTCTCTAACTGAAAGAAGATTAGGAGGGCCCGTCTTCAACATCGAGTATTTTGTTAACAAGGCAAAAATCCTGCAGGAAATGGGTGCTCATAGCCTCTGCATAAAAGATATGGCCGGGTTAATCTCTCCCTATGACGCCTATGAATTAATAAAGGCCCTCAAGGATACTATAGAGATGCCCATCCAACTGCACACACACTATACAAGCGGTATGGCATCTATGGCCTATCTAAAAGCCATTGAAGCTGGTGTAGATATTGTTGATTGTTCGTTAGCCCCATTTGCTCTGAGATCTTCTCAGCCTGCTGTTGAACCTATCGTCGTGGCCCTTCAGGATACCCCGAGAGACACTGGTTTAGACCTCAATCATCTCTTCAAAGTGGGCCAGCATATTGAATCCATAGCTCCCAAGTATAGGGATTTCCTTGATCTCACCAAGATGTCTGTCATAGACACGGGGGTACTTTTGCATCAGGTCCCCGGTGGCATGACCACGAATCTGGTATCCCAGCTCAAACAGGCGGGTGCTCTGGATAGAATCAATGAGGTTTATGAGGAATTGCCGAAGACGAGGAAAGACCTGGGTTATCCACCTCTGGTTACCCCTACCAGTCAGATTGTCGGTATTCAGGCCGTCCAGAATGTACTCTTCGGCCGTTACAAGATGATCTCCGGACAGGTAAAGGACTATGCCTACGGCCTTTACGGTAAGACCCCGGTACCCATGGATAAAGAGGTACAGAAATTAGTCCTCAAAGGGTATGAAAGGGGTGAAAAACCCATCACCTGCAGGGCAGCAGATGTACTTGAACCAGAGCTTGAAAAAGCCAAGGAAGCAACCAAGGGTATCGCGAAAGATATTGGAGACGTTTTGATTTATGCCCTCTACCCGACCACCGGCATGAGGTTCCTAAGATGGAAGTATGGCCTCGAGGAAGCACCTCCAGAGGTAAAACCCAAAACCTTAGAAGATATCAAGAGGGAAGAGGAGTTAGTTGCAAAGGCACGAGCCGGTAAACTGGTTGAAAAGGTTGAGAAGGCTCTTCCTGAGAAGGGGCCGGG
>JBDRGH010000529.1:0-4767 GCA_043818015.1 Pseudomonadota bacterium | reverse complement strand
GATGTCATGGAACAATTCAAATTTCAGATCACAGAAGAGGAATTATTGGTAATGGTTGTAGATGATAACAATCACCGTCTATGGCCATATCCAAACGATCCTGATTGGTATGGCAATGTGAAAGATTGTCCATACAACTGGCATGATGGTCTTAAAGCGTGCCGGAGACGTCTAGAAGACCATCTCAGGAAAAACAACTTTTTGCTAGTTGCTTGTTTAGAACTAGCAGAGAAACAGGGTTTTCCAGTTTTATAGGTCACAGCATCGCTCATCGGAGCACAGCAAGGGCCACTACAGGATCAGCTCATCTCGGGCTACTTCTGTAGTGGCCCTTTTTTTTTGGGCTCCATTCATAGGAGCCACTTCAATTTAATTCTTTTTTTTATCATATACCTTGAAAGGAGGTACTTAATCATGAGAACTGCAGTCAACTGGAATCTTTACAATATAGCTGATGAGGATCATTCCCTCTTTTCACGTGATCCTCGTTCCTTAGAAACTCTTCAGGAAGCCGTCGCCCCCGGTTTCGACGACGACGGCAATAGTCTCTCCAACCCTCTCCCCCCCTTCCATCCACATCTATCCCAATTCGATTCCCAGATCTGGGAGATGTGTGACTTAGCATCTCCGAAAGTGCTAATGCCACACCGAGACTCCTCAAGCATCCCTTGGCATTACCAACTTCGGCCTATCATGAACATGGCTGGAGTAGATGCAGAACAAGCGGAGATCATCTCCGAAATTGGTCAAGGCCTCGATGCAACAGCATCCATGATGAAGCAATTCTGCAAGCAGGCCAAGGACGATTTCAGAAGTTTCCTTCACCAGATGACACCCTTCGTGGATGCAGTCGATGAACTGGAGGATCCAGTCAAACCCAAAGAAGCCAGATATGAAATTCCTCCCAGTATCAGAGTCAATAAAGGAGCATTGAAAACTCTCTATAGAATGCTTCCGGATCCAGATGATGAGCCAGATGATGAGGAAGAAGAGAGAGAACAGAGCTCTACAACTAGTTACCACATCATGCTAGATTTCTCCGAGATCGCAGATATGCGGAGAGATCTATGGGATTTGTATAAAGACTACTCCATGGGATCGCCACCGTATGGTCTTTGGGATAGAATCTTCAAACATGATAATGAGGACTACATCCCCGATGACACCATCGAGGAAATGTGGGCAAAGAAGTTCAATTGGTATCGGACCTCTTCTCACTTCGATCTCTTCAAGCAAGTCCATCTTGGGAGCCTTGAGGAGATCCGCCAGCTAGCCAAGGGGGTTTATGAAGACCATATCAAACTATCTAAAGTGGAAAAGTCAGTCTTCTTCACGGAGTACAATATCCGCAAACGGTTCTTTGAACGACATGTTAAACCAGTGGTAAACACAATGATCCAGCGGATATACAATTCAGACGGCAGGCTGGGACTCATTGGAATCAAGCTCCACCAGATCCAGAAAGGCCTGATCCCATTCAAGTACACCCTGCAGCACCACGAGTGGGGTATGCTCTGGGATGCTTACAAGCAGGAAAAAGAACTCCGGAGCAATCGGGCGGAGCTGAAGAGATTGCATCAAGAGCTGGCAGATCTCAAGGCAGGCAAGGAGCTGCCTCAGGTCCCGGATGACTACTCAGAATCTACTGAGCCAGATGTGAGTCAAGAGGAGTACACGGGTTCTGAAGAGATGTACTGGGAAGAAGAACAGTATTTTGAATATTGAGTTCAAGGGAGAAGATTCTTAATTGGATCTTCTCCCTATTTTTTTGCTCGAAATAATTTCAGTCTCCCTCACTCTTCCTGAAAATGCGGGCATCGCCAGCAGCGGAGAGTAGAGGGAGATCAAAACTTCGGATAATAGAGGCAAAAATGGAAATCATAATAGAACTTATTAAAGATACCTGCCTGTTCACAGCAGGTATCATCTTCCTAGAGCTGTGGCGAGAACTATGAATTTTCAGCACGTCCTCAATCCATTACATATCTACTGCCGTCTATGTTCAGTGCTTTCCAAAAAGACGGCAATGTTGATCTCCCGCAGTTATGAAAATTCGATCTTTTCTCTATTTTTCACAAAATTGTTATATAAAAAAGGAGGTGAGAACAAATGGGAAAATCAAAAGACAAGGTAGAGGAGAAGGTGGTGGAGGAAACTCCGGCCCCGACTGAAACTCCGCTGACCCCGTTCAGTGAGAAATTCCAGAGAAAGATCAATTCTGGGTTCGTCGCCGGCCGACTCGCAGCTAATCCAGAACTCAAGTATTTGGAAAACGGCAGAGCATATACCCGGCTCCGTATCTGCAACCCTCAAGATTATTATCAGGGGAACGGAGATGCAGAAGAGCGAAAACTCGTTAAGCATACCTCAACATTTCCCGTGGTATTTTTCGGCCCGATTGCAGAGAACGCCGCTATCCCGAACAAGGGAGACCTAGTAGGCATTCTCTATACGCTCGACCAGCAAAGTTGGTTGAATAACTTCGGAGAAGCCCGGAGCTATCTTCGACTAGTCGGTCGTCAAATCGACTTCTATAGCTCCCCACAAAACCGGACTACAGAAGCCGAAGAAATTCTGCCAACTGATGCTGAACTCGGAGTCGGACCACCTGAAGACGACATGCCCTTCTAGGGTTCTTCGAATCAATATAGGGCAGTTCTTAATTGAATTGCCCCATTGTTGTGTTAAAAAAGATTGGTCAAAAATGCGACGCCACAAACGATATAAAAATTGCGGACCTTATAGAGCAATCTGCTATCTCACGTTGATGATATGCCCGCTGCTCGATGTCGATATGACAAAGGTGGCGATCTATGTTATCGTAGCCATCGGAGGAAAAATGGTATTTGGTATCTTCAAAAATAGCGGAGGGCGATAGGATTTAAGGTGAACAACAAAAGAAAGGGCTGTGCTGGGGTATTGATGTATTCCTCACACAGCCCGCTATATCACATATGACCTGCATCTACTGCTATTCAAATAAACTCGATATTGTGATCTCGGGCCCCCATTACAAATTGGTCTGCACCGAGTGTTATAAATTCCAGCAGTTTCTGTCTGCGGCAGATTATAAGGTATTCATGATACTAAAGGAGAAGCGTGAGAAAAAGAGATCTGAGTATATTGACGCCTGACGTAAAAGACAGACTTAGAGCATGGCTAATTCATGAAGGAGGAGATCCAGGTTCTTGTCCTTTTCCACTTCATAAGTGTCATATCTGCCGTGCACTTTTTCCAGGACTTCCTTCTGATAATATCGTAAATGGAATAGACAAAAATCCCTGCCCTTGCGACTATTACAGCAGAAACTACGTTATCAGAGTAGCTAGGGAACTCATCAAATGAAAACAGCCATCGTCTCATCCAAAAACCTTACTCCAGAATGCTGGAGCGCTAAACGATTCGTTGGGGGTTGTGAAGACTGCCAGCGCGTCATGCGATGCAAACTCCCAGAAGGCGTCAGAGGACAGGTCAAGAAACTCGAGATCAAGATCGAGGAAAACGAAACTAAAACCACAGAACTAAGGAGAAAACTAGATGCCATCATCAATAAACTATGACAAACTCCCAGAGCATATGCGGAGTGGAACCCAGCTGTACATAGAACGGGGAATCCTGCCAGGAAATTTTTTGCAAGCTGTAATCTGTAACAACCTCAGAGAATCCCTTGCCAGAGCCGATCACATCAACACAGCTCGAATGTCTGACATTGCAGGCTTCTTCTACAACGAGACTCCGTTCAACTGCTGGGGCTCAGAAAAAAGAATGAAGGCATGGGCAAAAAAAGGAGGACTGCTAGGAAGACCAAAAACCGGTTAAAAAAATTCATTCTTCTTCTATTCCATCATAACTACTTCCTCAGAATTCCCAGAACGTCTGGGGAAAATCCAAAAAGAAAGGAGGAAACCTAGATGCGCAAATTAGTTATACTGGGAATCATCACGGCCCTCTTGCTATGTGTGGGTACCATGGCCTTCGCCGATTCAATTTTGAAGGCTAAGGTCGAATCCGTGACCACGTTCAATGATAAGAACGGCAATCCATGCGTTCGGATTATTGTCAACGAGGCTCGGACGCTCCAGGGTATCGAATACGTGGCAGGCACGCCAGTGATGGCCTTCCGGGAAATGGTTGATAAGGTCAAAGGACTCAAAGCTGGAAGTACACTACACGCCGTCGTTGCTGAGCGATTCTACCAGGGACGGAAGAGTTATACGATCTTGGCCATGGTACCATAAGGCTCTGAACCCGGAGGAAGGGGCTGATTGAATTCACGTCCCTTCCTCTTCTACTCTAAGATAGATGATGGATTATATCACACGACTCACAAAGATAGTAAAACTTGCCTTTGACATGGTAGATTCTACAAACCATGAAACTCTAAGGAAGTGGGCTCTAGAAAATAGATTTAACCGGTACTATGACTTCTCCGACTAAGACCTCAAGGCAGTGATAAACGAATTCTACTCCAAGCATCCAGAACTGGAGAAACCAAAATGATGAAGATAAATCTATTAAGACCGATCAAGGATAATATCATACCGAAGAAAAAACGATGTTCAAAAATCTCAAAATTCCTGAATCTTTTCCGAAAACCACAACCATCCTCAAACTGTTCTTTGCATACGTCGCTCTTTGTGGTCTTGTGTTATTCCCAGCATTCATCTCTGAGGAAGCAATCCAGGTAGCTATCTGGGGAACCTGGCCTGCACAAGATGCAAAAAATTGGGCCTTGGTCCTGAGCGGCTGTGATCTCATCAAAACTAT
>JBDRGH010000528.1:0-2506 GCA_043818015.1 Pseudomonadota bacterium | reverse complement strand
CCCGTTGTAGCCAAGCCGGATAAGTGCAATGCCTGCGGGGTCTGCGGTTGGATGTGCCCTCATTATGCTATTGAGGTTTATAAATTTATTGACAGCTAAACGGTCAGAGCGAATTGGCCTTTCTCATGAAGGTTCAGGGAGGAGATCGATATGGCAGAGCGGATGTTTATCCAGGGGAATGAGGCAGTAGGCTGGGGAGCTCTGTATGCCGGTTGTGACGGGTTCTTTGGCTACCCTATAACCCCGCAGAATGAGGTGACCCAGTGGTTTGCCAGTGAGTTTCCCAAGAGGGGCAAGATATTCTTGCAGTCACAGTCGGAAGTCGGGTCGATCAACATGCTTTTCGGTGGTGGTGGTGCGGGATTCAGGGTTATGACGTCCACCTCGAGTCCGGGTTGGGGGCTCATGCAAGAAACGATATCCCACTGTGTTGCTGCCGAGGTACCCTGTGTTATCGTTTTGGTTCAGCGGGGCGGTCCGGGGTCAGGGAGCATCAGACATGCCCAGATGGACTACATATCAGTTACGCGAGGAGGAGGTCCGGGAGGGTATAAGAACATTGTTTTAGCACCAGCTTCCGTTCACGAGATACATGATCTCGTTCAGCTTGCTTTTCACCTTGCGGACAAGTACAGAAACCCGACAATGGTTCTCACCGATGGGATTCTCGGGCTCGTATCCGAATCTCTTGAGGTACAGACTATCGACTTTGGTCCTCTTCCTGAAAAGGATTGGGCATTGAGGGGGCGTGACAATCAAAAAGACGGGAAGGCTCGTATTGTTAATTCTGCTGTGGGGATTTTGCCGCTGCCTCCGTATCCCGATTACATATCATGGCTGAGGCACGCTAAAGAGAAATTCCAGGAGATGGAAGATGCTGAGGTGCGATACGAGATGTACGAAGCAGAGGATGCAGAGTTGATAGTGGTTGCGTATGGGTACACGGCGCGTGTTTCTAAAGAGGCGGTGAACATGGGTCGGGCAGAAGGTTTGAAGGTCGGTCTCATACGACCGATAACGGTATGGCCATTTCCCTATGGTGTAATCAAAGAGAAGGCTCTTCACGGTTGTAAGTTTTTGGTGGTTGAGGATAGCCTTGGATTGATGATACGGGATGTAAAAATTGGTGTAGAGGGTCAAACTGATGTCCACCTGGTCAGTATACTCGATCGGCATATACCCACTGATGGAGGGATGATAATGCCAGTTCGAGTCCTCGAAGAGATGAAGAGATTACTATGAATAGTGAGGGAGATGTGAGGATGAAAGAACCTGTTGTAAGAAACCCTGCGATCTGGAAAGACCCTCCAGGCGCAGCAATGTATTGCGCTGGATGTCAGCATCCGGTGATCCATCGAATCGTTGCTGAGGTACTGGAAGAGATGGGTATCGATGGGAAGGTTATCTGTGTGGTTGGTGTTGGCTGCCATGCTTTTGTTCAGGTAACGTGGAACCTCGATGCTTTGAGCTGTGCCCATGGCCGCGCCCTGGATTCGGCGACTGCCGTAAAACGTCTCAATCCCGGTGCCATCGTCTTTACGGTCCAGGGTGACGGAGACTGTATAGGAATCGGAGCCGGTGCGTTCATAGGCGCGATGATTCGTGGAGAGAAGATCACAACAATTATGTACAATAACACGAACTATGGAACGACCGGTGGCCAGCTGGCACCCACCACGCTCATAGGACAGAAAACTACTACCACCCCTGGGGGACGAGACCCGTCCGTGGAAGGATACCCGGTACACACAGCAGAGCTTGCAGCCACATTCAAAGGCACTGCGTACAGTGCGAGAGGGTCAGTACATAGCCCAGCGAATTACCGGCGGACGAAGAAATACATCAAGACTACTTTTCAGAAACAGATAGATGGAATCGGTTACAGCTTTGTTGAGGTCCTGTCTGCCTGTCCTCCGAACTGGCGTCTGTCTCCCCAAGAGTGTTTAGAGAGGATAGAGGAAGACGTTATAGCGGAGTTTCCTCTGGGTGAATTTAAGAATGAGGACAGGACAGGGAGTTAGCCTGATTCTAAATAGTGAGGGAGAAGCTATGGAAGAGAAATCAGCTTCAAGAAGGGATGTAATGATAGCCGGGCTTGGGGGGATGGGGGTGCTCATGATAGGGCACATTCTCTCTAGCGCAGCCCTCCGTGAGTTTAAACATGTCTCCTGGTTGCCTTCATATTCTACCGAGAAGAGGGGTGGACTTTGTGAGTGTACGGTGATCTTCTCGAACGAAGACATTGCTTCGCCCATAATCGACCGGGCTCAAGCAGTAATGGTCCTTGATGCTGGCCAGCTTAAAGCCTTTGAGTCTCGAGTTTGTCCCGGTGGAGTGATCTTGGTGGAGACGTCGGGGCTCCAAGGTGACCGAGAGGGAACGGATTACAGGCTGTTCAGGATTCCTGGGATGGAAACTGCCGTCAGTCTGGGAGCAATTCAAATGAGCAATCTGATTATGCTCGGGGCTTACGTGGTCATAACGGGAGCGATCCCTCAACAATTGG
>JBDRGH010000527.1:0-6635 GCA_043818015.1 Pseudomonadota bacterium | reverse complement strand
GGAAGGGGAAAGCCAGCCCGAAGAGGCTGGAAGGGGAAAGTATTCCCCACCTGCGAGCCCCGAAAGGGTCACTGCGGAAGCACTGAGCGGAGGGATAAAGGGGTTCACTTGAATAATCCCAGATTAGTAATGGAATAATGGTGTTCCGAAAATACTTCGCCAGAAACCCGGGAAACTCCTGTTTTTGGGTAATTTATGGTTCATCTTCTTGACATCTACCATGCGGGAGAATATATTGGATTCAGCATAGCATTAAACAGCAGTATAATTGATAGCTTTGAATAAATCGCGAGGGGAAGAAAGATGGGAGAAGTAAAGAGTACCCTGGAACTCGCCATGGAACGGGCGAGGAGTATAGAAGTGTCGCCCGGCGAAATGGAGAAACTGCAAAGGGAACAATACGTGTCAAAGGCTAAAGGAATGGCAAATCGGTACATCAACGGGGTTTTAAAGCTCAGTGGTCTGGTAAAAGAAGTCAATAGTTATGACGGGAATGCACGGAATACAATAGTTGAGATCCTCATGTTTGAATTAGTCAACGCTATTGGTATATCTGTGGATAACAAAGGGTTGATAGAGGCGATAGAGGCCTTAAGAGATGATAGAGTTAAACCCATACTCGGTAAGATCTTTAAACTCTGCGACGATTTTCGCGATAAGAAAGAAAGTCAGTACAAAAAAGTAGAAACGGAAATAACAGATAAACTTCGTGGAATAGGAATATCAGGGGCTGCCGTTCAACCTAAGGTGGACTCTCATGAGAGATGGCGTCATACTCTGGATACCCTGACGTCGGACTATGAAGCGAAGCTACTGAAACTCAAAGGTACGTTGTTAGATTAAGATGCCACCTACTTAGTTCACCCTGAAAAATGAAAAATTTCCTTTGGAGCGAACATCTGCCTGTGCGTTGCCTGTTTGCCGTGCTGGCACAGGCAGGCACGCAGACAGGTGAACAGGATTTTTGGGGTACCCATCTTGACGAAGGAAACTACCCTCTTTGACCGGGGCCAATCTATGAAGGTACTCTACACGGTTGATCTCCACGTGGATCCAACTCACTATCAGAGGCTTCTGGACTTGGAGAAAAACCAAAAGATAGATTGCCTCATTATAGGTGGAGACTTAATCCCAACTGGACATGGTTTTTACGAGTCTACTGATTTTCAGAGAGAATTTATACGGGGCTCCCTCAATCCCTACTTTTCCAAGCTAAAAGATGCGAAACCAAACCTTGGCATCTATCTGATGATGGGGAATGACGATAGGGCTGTCAATATGGACCTTCTCGAGGATATGGAAAGAGAAGGAACAATAAACCTCCTCCACAAAAGGCACCATGTCCTGAAAGAGGGACTCCACCTCGTGGGTTACGCGTACGTACCTATCACCCCCTTTGCTTTGAAGGATTGGGAGAGATTTGACAGCAGAGACAAAGTTGCGGTTATCAACAGGTCCCGGAGATGTTTCCTGAGTACCATGGACGGTGTGCGCCAGATAGACCTGGAGGAGGTATTGGGGAAGGAAAAAACCATAGAGGAGGATATGGAATATTTACCTCACCTGAGTGATCCTAGGAGGACCATATATGTTATGCATGCCCCCCCTTATAATACCGCTTTAGACACACTTTTTAATGGAACCCACTGTGGGAGCAATTCGATAAGGAGATTCATCGAGAAGCACCACCCCTATCTAACCTTTCATGGTCATATCCATGAATCACCCCTGGTTTCGGGTCGGTTCATGGAACAGATAGGGGAAACCCTCTGTATCAACCCGGGACAAGAAGAAGACAGGTTACATGCAGTTATCTTCGATACGGAGGACGTTAAGGGGACTCTTCAGTTTTTCCCGAGCATCTAAGGGGCTCATTCGGATTGACCTCGGGGGTATCTTCAACCGTCCGTCTGGGCTCCATGTCACAGACAGAGGCACTAAAAAATAAAAGTTTGAGAAAAGTTCTTGCCAATTTGATCTGATTTTGATAAATAACAGCCATCCTTTTACATACGCCAATCAGTGGAATTCGAGGAAACCAAATTTAGTGTACGAGAGTTTACCGCTATTAGATAGCCTCATCCTACTTTTGTCGACCCATTCCGAACTCTTCATCTATCTCGCCTTATTTTTTGTCTTGATCCTGGCAGGCATCGGACTGCCTATCCCAGAAGAAGTGACCCTCGTTGGTGGTGGATTCCTGGCGTACGGGGGATTCAGCGATTTGATGATCTCCCTTATCGTTTGTTTCGCCGGTGTGCTTGTGGGAGATGTCATAGTGTACACCTTGGGACGGAGATGGGGTAATGACATAATAAAGCATCGCTACCTCGTCGGGTTTATCACTGAAAGAAGGTTGAACCGGGCAAGGAAGTTCTTCAGGGATCATGGAAACAAAACAATCTTCATAGCGCGATTTCTTTCGGGATTTCGTCTCGTCATCTGGGCCACTGCGGGGATTCTAAGAATGGGGATGGCCCGTTTTCTTAGCATCGATTCGCTGGCCGCTGCGATAAGTGTTCCAACTTTAGTACTTATAGGTTATATCTTCGGTGCCAATATCCGTCACGTAATCGAAGTGGTTAGGAAAACAGATGTCTTGATCATCGCTTCTGTACTATTTGCTGCCGGTGTCTTCTTAGCGTACCGTGTTTGGAAGAGAAAGAAGAGAAGTTAGATGGGAGAAGAACCGAAAAGTTAAATCTGACTCAAAGGACGGGTAGATAAAGCTCGAGCCCTGGAATGATTCTGAATATAGTCGACAATCTTTGAAATCTTCGTTCCGGGGGGGAATATCGCCTCTATTCCAATTGCCTTCAGCTTGGGTATAACTCGTGGGGGAATAATCCCACCGACAATGACCGGGGTATCCCCGACCGATTTTTCATCGAGGAGTTCCACTAATCTCGACACCAGAATATCAGGAGCACCGTCCATGATGCGATAGCCTATGAAGTCTACATCTTCTTGAATGGCCGACTCTACTATCTGACTGGGAATCTGAAAACCACCAAGAACTACCTCAATACCTGCCTCCCGGAGCCCCTTTGCCACCACGTAGTAGCCGGTGGCATGACCTGGCGTGTCAGAAACCAGTAAAACCCTGATCGTCTTTTTACTTATCAATCTTCACCTCCAAGAGTAACGTGAGGGTTTGCAGAGCGGAAAATACCCCGTTACATGCCGAAATAACACCCAAAGACGTGGTCCAGATTTGCCGGACCATATATCTTCTCTCTTATCTTGACAATCTCTCCTATACTCAGATATGCCTTAACAGCCTCCATCATCGGTTCGATTATATTTATTCTCTCTCTGTATGCGGCTTCTAACAACCTCTTCGCTTTCTCTACTTCCCTGGGGTCTCGTTCTCTTCGCACCCTGTTGAGTCTTTCTATCTGCTTATCTCTCCAGGCAGGATCGTATTCGAGAATGTCGACGTTCTCAAGATCAATTCCCCTTTCATTTTCTTCCGTAACAAATTTATTGACACCTACCACAGCTCTGTCACCATCATCTATGGCCTTTTGCCTGAGATAGCCAGCCTCTTTGCCCTGATCAATGATATACTGGTAGGCCTTCTGGGGTCGCATAGCCTCTAATTCTTGCAGTATCTCTATTGCCCTCTCTTCAAGTTGATCCGTAAGGGACTCTATACAGTAGGATCCTCCCAGGGGATCAATGACATTTGCAACACCACTTTCATGGCCAATTATCTGCTGCGTGCGCAGCGATAAGGTGGCCGACTGCCTGGTTGGAATCGCTAATGCCTCGTCAAACGAGTTGACAGACATTGACTGGGCACCCCCCAGAACAGCGGCAAGGGCGTGAATGGTAGAGCGAATTATGTTATTCAGAGGCTGCTGGGCTGTCAAGTTAATTGCTGTTGTCTGGACATGGAATCGCATCAGCCACGACCGAGGATTCTTGGCCCCAAATCTCTCTTTGACTATTCTCGCCCATAACCTGCGCGTTGCGCGGAATTTGGCTACTTCCTCCAGAAAGTCATTCTCTGAACTGAGAAAGAATGATATCCTCGGTGCAATCTCATCAGCATCTATGCCCCGTGCCATTCCCGATTGAAGGGCAAAGGCCCCCATGTAGACCCCAAAGGCGATTTCCTGGGGGGCAGAGATACCCTCATCGCGGTTATTCCTAACAGAGATGCTTGTGTGGTTCCATCTCGGTAGGTTTTTTGTACAGTACTCAATAATATCCACAGACCCGTTTCCCCGCATTTCCTGACCCTCACCGAAGGGGAAAACGTAGTTCTGAATAGTTCCCGATAGGGTCTCAAAGCGTACTCTCTGCCTCTCGGCCTCTGCCAGAATCATCGCAAAAACAGGGATAGAAAATCCAATTTGGTTGATACTGATCCGAGACATATCTATCCCGTCAAAGAGGGCTTCAATATCTGCCAGGGTATCAATCCATAAACCGCCCCTTCCCAGAATACCGAGGCTCCGTTCATCATCAGAATCATAGGGCTGGTAACCCATTCCGCAGACGCTGAATCCAGTCTGGCCCTGTTTGAAAAGATACTTTAACCTTTCGTTGGTTTCCTCAGCAGTTCCCAATCCGACTACCTGTCTGAGAGTCCATTCCTTTGTCCCATAACCCGTTGGAGTGACTCCTCTGGTAAACGGATACAAACCAGGGAAAGCAATATCTTTAACATAGTCATGGTTCTTGATATCAAGAGGGGTATAGAGCGACTTTAGGGGTAGTCCTGAGAGGGTTGTCAGCCCCTTCCCTTCTCGGGAGAATTTCTTCAAAACTTCCTTAACATTAGCCTCATATTCGTTATTCAACCGCTCAATCTCGTTTAATACTTCTTCTTTAAACACCTTTACCTCCAGGTTTGTTCGCTTATTTCAGAATCTTTACCTTTGATAAGAGGTCATTACCGAATGTGACAGGGTGTCCGTGTCCGGGATAGAGACTCTTCACGTTGATGGAACCCGTTAGCTTATCAAAAGATTGCTTTTCTTGTGCATAGTTACAGCAAAAAGGGTTCAGTTCGCCCGTTCCATCCATATTGATGATAGTGTCGCCAGAGATAAGAATGGCTTCCTTTTCATGCCACAGACAAACGCTATCGGTGGTGTGCCCGGGGCTCGAGATTATCTTCCAATCAGGGGCGCAGGGCAAACGGTCACCATCCTTCAGCCATAAGCTGACTTCATATCTGACCGATACCCTTCGTCTCAACCACGGCAAAGGTATCCCCACTTTGTCATCCTCTCTCAGCTCAAGAAGAGACGGGATATGCCGATCCGATTTCAGATATACCGGGGGAAGCCTTCCAAACCAGGACCCAATACGAGGAATACATATCTTTTCCTTTCGACTTAAGAAATCGTTAACCTTTCTGTAGAATGCCACCTCGGTACCAGGTAACGTGTCTAACAGGTACGATATTCCTGCAACATGGTCAATATGGAAATGGGTTGAGAATACCAAAACGGAGTATTTCTCTTTAGGGGCACTTTTATTAACGTGTGAGACGATCTCTTCTACCTCGTTGGAAGATCCAACATCAACGAGGATCAGCGCCTCTTCCTCTGCAATGAGGTAACAGTTCGAGAAGCCCCCCTTTATCAGATTCACACGACTCATCAGCCGACTTTCTCCAAGAATCTAGGAGGGTTTTTCCTCCTCATCCGTCTTCTCTCCATCTACAGATTCCCCGGGAATGACATAACTGCCATCGATCCACTGCCCAAGGTCAATCAGCTTGCACCGCTCCGAACAGAAGGGACGGAAGGGGTTTCCTTCCCAATTACCTTCCTTTCCACACCGAGGGCATCTTACCTTCATAGGCCCTCTCTCCGATCTTTACATACCATTCCCTTCTCTTCCCTTCAGCTATTCACCCATTTACCCATTTTCGATCCAGTTGTCAAGGTAATAAGAGGAATAAGAGGTACCCCACTGCTTCAGCAAATTTCGCCCAGAGACAAAGGGGTTCACTCAACCGTCAGGAAACTCCAGAATAAGACTAACGAGAGGAATCAATTGACACTGACACAAGAAATGCTGAGAACAATGTAATTTCGAAGAGCGTACCTTGTCTATACAATCCCTGTAGCCTCGTGAGGCTTATAAGGAAATTTAGCGAAAAGTAATGTCGTTTCTGCCTTGACTTTTCTATAATCAACGTGCTATAAAGGCTAACAAAGTGAAAAAATAGGGAGTGAGATACGCCGGATAGTGGTGAGAAATCATGGGGTTACGAGGCTGAGTTTCAGTCTAGCGTGGAGGAAAGGTTCGGAAGAATGATAGGTATTTCGCTTGCCGGCAAAAGGTCAGATATGCTGACAGAGAAAAGCTGAGGAGTATGGATTCATGGATTTGGAGGAGATATTCCTAAAGTTCAGACGCCTCGATGAAGAGAAGATAGGTTTTGGCCTTGGGAGGGAGGACGAGAACGATTGGTACATATATCACAACATCATTATGACAAAGATCTTTCTCGAGCCTTACGGTGCTCTCTTGGACAAGAGAAAGTTTATTCGAGTCCCCACGGCTCTTCCAATTGAGTATAAAATCGAGAAGGAAAAAATCCATACCATCATACAGAACATCGGTGTAGGAGGTGTCAGCGTTCCCCTCAATCCTCGGGTTTCAGTGGG
>JBDRGH010000526.1:0-5031 GCA_043818015.1 Pseudomonadota bacterium | reverse complement strand
AATCCGGTTCGTTGTATTCATTTCCCTTGCTGAAACTGCTGTGTCTGGTGTAGGTTATATGTGACATCAATTACCAGAGTCAAAGTTACGTTCTCAGTCAGTTCACCCTGAAATATGAAAAATTTCCTTTGGAGCGAACATCTGCCTGTGCGTTGCCTGTCTGCCGTGCTGGCACAGGCAGGCACGCAGACAGGTGAGTAGGATTTTTGGGGTACCCATCTTGAGGAAGCGGAAGATAAGTCCCGCCTGTGGCGGGACTTGAGCCCGAAGGGCGAGTTTCTGAAAATGTCTGAAGTCAGTCATAGATGGGTCAAAAAACCTGTGCTTCGGAGCGGAAAAAGGAATTTTTCAGTACGAACTATTTACATTGGATGAAACACTATGCGATTTGCGTCCATTCAGTCTTTAGTAGCAGTAGTATTTTTAATCCTGTTCTCATCGGGCTGTTTCCAGAACAGGGTTCACGAGCAGCTACTTATTGATCTCCAGAAAGAGATGATTACTGTGCACGAAAACAATCTCAACACCAACCGGAAGATTGAAGAGATACAGAAAGACCTGTCTGCAATAGAAAACAGGCTGCAAAGAAATAACCAAGCTATAAGAGAACTAGAGAGAGCCGTACTCTCAAAAGTTGGTCGGGGGCTAGAGCGCGGTGAGATTGAAGAGAGAAATGGGTGAAACCAGAGGAGACCACGGCCTCAATTGGGAAGGAAGAGGCGCCAAAGGCCAAAGTAGAAACGGAGGAGGAATCGATATCGGATCCGCAGAGGCTGTATCAGAAAGCCTTTGGTAGACTCAAGTCAGAAGATTACAGTGAGGCTATTCTAACTTTTAAAAGATTTGTTCAAAAATTTCCAGATCATGACTATACGGATAACGCTCTCTATTGGCTTGGTGAAATTTATTATTCACAAAAGAACTTTCCTCACGCAATCATCGAGTTCAAAAGGGTCGTGGAAGAATATCCAAACGGCAATAAAGTGCCCGATGCCCTACTCAAGATCGGTCTTAGTTACGTCAATCTGAAAGACGTGAGAAATGCCGAAGACTATCTTCAAAGGGTTATGGACATCTATCCCTTCAGTGAGGCAGCGGAAAAGGCAAGTATAAGTTTGAAGAAATTGGAGAAGTAGAGGTCTTGAGATATGGTGATAATCGCTAGTCGGCAGTTGTATTCTCGTTGAATTTGACATCTCGTAATACTCTTCATTCTAGTCCAAAAGAGGGATTTCAGTAAACGTTGCTTTAATCCCTATTTTTTTGTGAAGGTGGGGCAGTTTTTGGAATAGCCCAATGGAAGAAAATTAGCATGGACAGGGGCTTTTTTGGCGTAGCACTCAGTGTCGTACCCGGTATAGGTAGTGTTTTATATAAGAGATTGATAGATCGTTTCAAAAAAGCAGAAGCTGTCTTCAATGTTTCATTTCAGGAATTGACTGAGGTTGATGGCATTGGACCTGAGACTGCTCTGGCGATTAAAAACTTTAACCAGGAATCTTTGGTTGAGGAGAGGTTACTGAGGGCTAAGATGGCTCATGCCCGTGTACTAACGTTGGAAGATCAACTTTATCCGAAGAATCTATTGAAGATCAACAATCCTCCACCAGTACTCTATATGAAAGGAGAGATAATAGAGGATGATGAGCTGGCTGTTGCTGTTGTTGGATCACGAACTCCGTCAAGGTACGGGGAGTGGACGGCGAGGTCGATAAGTCGAGACTTAGCGGCCCAAGGACTAACTATTATCAGTGGCATGGCTCGGGGAATTGATAGCATTTCTCATAAAGAAGCCTTATCTGCCGGAGGGAGGACCATTGCAGTATTGGGAAGTGGAATAGATGTAATATATCCGCCAGAAAACAGGGTACTATTTGACAAAATAATCCAGGACGGGGCTGTCATTACTGAGTTTCCAATCTCAACGCTGCCCGATGGTGTTAACTTCCCACGCCGAAACAGAATAATAAGCGGCCTATCTTTAGGGGTAGTAATCGTCGAAGCTGGAATGAAGAGTGGATCTTTGATTACGGCAAAGTTAGCTAAGAAACAAGCCCGAAAGGTCTTTGCAGTGCCTGGGCAAATAGGTTCTATGGGAAGTAAAGGGACGAACAAACTGATAAAAGATGGAGCAACGTTAGTAGAAAATGCCAATGATGTCATAAAGGCAATTTTACCACAACATAGAGATTATGAACGAACTGGGACCGGGCACGGAGAAACGGTGGATTTGTCCGAAAATGCAACGTTGATCTTGACTACTTTAAGCGATGGTCCCTTACATGTTGATACCGTGGCTACGAGAAGCAGATTAAATGTCCACGAGGTTTTAAGTATACTACTCAACTTGGAGCTTGGTGGTTTAATTACTCAGTTGCCCGGAAAGATATTTGTAAAGAACTGACAAACCCCACCAGGAAATCGTTTTCCGGTCGGGTAGACTTCTTGGAGAAAGAATGCCTAAATCTCTGGTTATCGTTGAGTCGCCTGCTAAAGCAAATACCATCAAAAAGTTTCTCGGGAAGGATTTCACGGTTTTGGCATCTATGGGACATCTGAGGGCTCTTCCGAGTAAATCTGGCTCTGTAGATATAGAAAATGATTTTGAGCCGAAATACCAGATAGTGCCTCAGCGAAAGAGAAATATTTCGCAAATAAAAAGGGCGTTAGAAACATGCGAAAATCTCTACTTAGCAACTGATATAGACCGAGAAGGAGAGGCTATCGCTTGGCATTTATTGGAGATACTGAATCTAAATAATGGCAAACCTCAGGCCAGAAGAGGGAATACCTCTTCTCTTTCAGTTAAAAGGATAACCTTTTATGAAATCACGAAAGGGGCTGTTCAAAAGGCTATGGAAAGCCCTCGAGGTATCCTGCGACACCTAGTAGATGCACAGCAAGCCAGGGTGGTCTTAGACTACCTCTTTGGATTCAGTCTGAGTCCACTCTTATGGAAAAAAGTGCGTTACGGTCTTTCTGCTGGACGAGTTCAATCCGTTGCCCTGAGGCTGATCTGTGAAAGGGAAGAAGAGATTCAATTCTTTAAACCGCGAGAGTATTGGACCGTCTCTGCTAAACTCTCAACGACAAAAGAAGCACCGCCGGCTAGCACTTTCACGGCCACCTTGGTTGAGATCCATGGTAAAAAACAAAAGAAATTCTCAATCACTAATGAGGAGTCCGCTAAAAGGATTATTGAAGAGCTTGAAGGGGCAGAATATAAGGTTATAGAGATAAGGGAAAAAGAAGTTTTCAGAACGCCTCCTCCTCCCTTCACTACGAGTACTTTACAACAGGAGGCATTCCGAAAGCTAGGTTTCACCGCGAAAAAGACTATGTCAGTAGCCCAAAAGCTTTACGAAGGAATCGACATGCTCGACGAAAGTGTTGGCTTGATTACCTATATGAGGACAGACAGTGTGAATCTTTCTCCAAATGCCCTCAAACAAGCCAAATCGATAGTAGCTAGCGAGTTTGGAGATGAATATGCATTAGAAACTCCTCGTCACTTCAAGAACAAGGCAAAAAATGTCCAAGAGGCCCATGAAGCTATCAGACCAACTGATTTGGCCAAAAAACCAGAGGACCTTAAGGCTTTTTTAACCTCCGACCAAAGGAAACTCTATGGGCTTATTTGGAAACGCACCATTTCATGTCAAATGGCCCAAGCCATTTTGGACACTCTTTCTGTGGATATCGCTGCGAAGGGAACTCATATTTTTCGTGTCTCGGGCTCTGTAATGAAGTTTCCTGGTTTTACAAAGGTGTACGAGGAGAGCAAAGATGAAGAAAAGGGAGAAAAGCACGAGGCACTGCCATCCCTTACCAAAGGTCAGTCTCTTTATCTCGTGGACCTTCTCTCTGATCAGCACTTCACCCAGCCTCCGGCCCGTTATACTGAAGCATCGCTGGTGAAAACTTTGGAGGAATATGGAATCGGGCGTCCATCCACTTATGCCTCGATTATAAACACTCTTCTGGTTCGAGGTTATGCTAAGATAATTGATCGCCACTTCCATCAAGAAGATGTTGGACTAACGGTCAACAACTTACTAGTCAAGCATTTCAATAAATATGTCGACTACAACTTTACTGCTAAGATGGAGGAGGATCTTGATCAAATAGCTAAAGGCAAGACGGAATGGCGGCCAGTCATTCGGCAATTTTGGACTCCCTTCATTGAGTTAATTAAAGAAAAAGATATCGAAATTAAGAAGACAGACGTAATTGACGAAGAAACAGAGGAAAAGTGTCCTCAATGTAATAGTGATCTTGTCATTAGATTGGGGCGCTACGGGAAATTCTATGCTTGTAAGAGGTATCCCCAATGCAAGTTTGTAAGACCCTTAAAAGAGCAAGAAGTGACCACCGAAGAAATATCTCCCGACTCTGAACGGTGCAAAGAATGTGGGAAACCTATGATAATGAAAAATGGAAGATTTGGTAAGTTCCTGGCTTGCACGGGGTATCCTGACTGTAAGAATACGAAACGAATCGTTGAAAGTGCCAGGGGAGATTCTCATCTAGAGGAAGCGGGAATAACCGACGAGAAATGTGAAAGATGTGGTGGTAGTTTTCTAATCAAGCGCACTCGTTACGGAAACAGATTTCTCTCCTGCCAGAATTATCCAAAATGTCGGAATGCTAAAGCACTAACGACTCGGGTTAAATGTCCCACACCTGATTGTGATGGTGATTTAGTAGAGAGAAGTTCAAAAAAGGGTAGGCTTTTTTTCGGGTGCAGTAACTATCCCGATTGTAACGTGATATTTTGGAAGAGACCCACACCCCAAAAATGCCCCAATTGCGGGTCTCCTTTTTTGTTAGAAAGGATCGTAAGAAACGCGACACCAGTACTTGAATGTCCAAATAAGGGCTGCAAATATCGAACTGAAACGCAAGATAGTGAATAAAAAAGGGCCATCTTACAGATCATAAGATGGCCCTTAATGAATCATTTTTCGGCAGTGACCTACTCTCCCACCTCGTTGCCAAGGCAGTACCATCAGCGCTGAAGAGCTTAACTTC
>JBDRGH010000525.1:0-15662 GCA_043818015.1 Pseudomonadota bacterium | reverse complement strand
ACCATCACAGTTGTCATAACCCATGCGTGTGTGTATATCGTACCACGGTATGGTTTTTCCGTCCCCGGATGATACTTCAGTGTTATTTTCCTCATTTTTGCAACCCCATCTCCTTCACCATACCACGGGGCATTCGCATGTACCGTATAGAATTGTTTGGCTGTCTCCCCCATGGAGTTCATTTCCTCTCCAAGCATTGCCCCCCAGCTTGCAAATAGTGGTATATGCAATCCAAATTTCCTCAATTCTCGCAGAAGAGTAACCGTCGTGGGGGTAATAGTCCCCACATGAGCCACACAATTTGCTTTGTACCTTTTCATACTCATTACCTGGGAGCTCGCGTCAATTGCGTCGGGGTTCAGGATTTCCCTCGTTACAGGCTCTAGATTATACCTCTTGAGCCTCTCCACTGTCGGAGCTAAATCGATCTTACCTACTTCAGTGTCAGGGTATACCACCGCAACCCTGGGTTCCTGAAGTTTAAAGTCTTTTATCATGTAATCGACCAGGGCCTTCACCTGACCCGGATAGGTATCAATCGTCGTGAATATATATTTCTTGAAAGGGACAACAGCAATTTCCGGCATCGGAACCGGGATCGTCGGAACTTTATCCTTTTGTATATTCTTCCACAGAATATTAAGCTGACTGGCCGATGACGGCCCCAGAAGGGCAAATATACGATCCTTGTAAATCACTTTCTTGAGAGCTGCTATGGCAGGTGGAATAGCATAACGGTCATCTTCAATGATAAGTTTGAGCTGCCTCCCGTTTACACCACCAGTATCATTAACGTATCTTACGTAATTCTTTATTGCCTCAGCCCCCACAACGCCAAGGCTTGCGGCCGGACCAGTCATGGCCACGATCAAACCTATCTTTATTGACTTATCAGTTACCCCCCTGACATCCTTTGCGTGACTGATAGAGTCGGTAATAAGAAAAATAACTGCCAAACACGTAACCACTAAAAAGATCCTCTTTTTCATTTTACTTAGTCTCCTTTCTTCGTTTTTTCGACCATGATACTCCGCAACGAGAAAGCTTTTAGCCCTCGTTGCCAGATATGTTGTAGTTACTCCGATTTCCTCCATCCCGTTACAGCGACGAATTTCCCAGCAGCTGGGTCAGCTCTGTAAATCCTCGATGAATCCCCCCCTTTATGACTTGTAGAACTGAACGTGAGAGGATTCAGGAGACCACCGGTATCAAAATTCTTGAAGCCCTCAAAAGCCCTTATGAGGGCATCTTCATCCAGATCGCTACCTGCCCTTTTCAACCCTTCTACCAGAACCATTCCGGCAGCCCATCCATACGTGTGTGAGGTCCCACGATAAGGCTTTTCCGTTCCGGGGAAGTACTTCAGTGTGATCTCCCTCATCTTTTCTACCCCGGGCCCCTCACCATACCAGGGAGATATGGCGTGTACCACATAGGCCTGGCTTGCAACCTCACCAATCTCATTCAAATCCTCTCCCAGCATCGCAGCCCAGCTATTAAAGACCGGTACCCTCATTCCAAACTTCCGCAGTTCCCTCAACAAAGTAACCGCCGTCGAAGGAATAGTCCCGATATTCATGACATAATTGACGTTGTTCTTCCTCAGACTCATTACCTGTGTACTGGCGTCGATCGCACCAGCCATCACGATCTCCTTTGTTACAGGCTCTATACCGTACTTCTTTAACCTCGGCAGCACAGTCCTCAGATCGATCTTGCCGGCTTCAGTATCAGGATAAACTACGCCGATCCTGGGATCCTTCAGTTTATAATCCTTAACAATATACTCTGTAAGAGTTGCTACCTGCCCTTCATAGGTATCGCAGACGATAAATACATATCTTTTGTGGGGCTTAACGTTGAGTTCGCTAAAGGGCAAACCGATAGTCGGCACTTTATCCTTCTCGAACTTCCCCACCAACGGAGGAACAAAACTCCCCGAACCGGGGCCCATTAGAGCAAATATTCTATCTCTATGAAGCAACTTCTTATAAGCAGAAATCGCAGCAGGAATTGAATAGCGGTCATCTTCCGCCAGTATCTCCAGCTCTCTTCCGTGAATGCCGCCTTGCTCATTTATGTATCTGGCATAAAGCTTTATCCCTTTAGCGATCGGAAGAGTAAAAGGAGAAGTAGGACCTGTGTGATCGCATATAACACCTATCTTTATTACCTTGTCCGTTACGCCCCTGACCTCTTTTGCGTGAATGAAAGAGTTGTTGATAAAGAAAATGGTCCCTAACAGAGCAATTACGGCCAGTAACACTGTTCTTCTATTCTTCATAATCTTCCCCCTGATCTCGTAAAGGTTCGGTTGATATCTTAATACCTTCCAGGACGTCGAGTAACGTCTCGTTTTTGGAAGAGTGTGTCTGAAGAGGTCAAAGCTTCTCTTCATTATCCTCGGAGTTCCTAGTGTTTACCTCTTTCTTTGGTCCGCAGCAGTGCTTCAATGAACGAATCAAGGTTAGCCTTTGAAGTGCCATCGTCGTATTCCCGAATGTCCAAACCATCCAGATCAAAGATCGTGGTCGGCACACCGACCTCGTTATACACAGCATCTTTTAGCAGTCTCAGCTGTCCTGGCACGAGCCCACAACTCCTCTTGACTACGGCCACAACTCCATCGGCCTGAAAATCTCTAACCATCTTTACCACAAAATCCACTATATTCCCGGCAGTTGGATTTACTATGTCAACGAGTGCCTTGTAGGCCAGGCTCTCAAGAGGCCTCTCAGGATCCAAGATGGAAGGATCATAGCCCCCACCGGCCATATACTCTATTAAACTCTTCACAACGACAGCGCCGTATCTCTCAACATAATTGAGAAGCCCCATATTGTAAAAAGGTGGTACTCCAACCCATACGAGTCTCAACTTCTCATCCTCAATGACACCCTCTTTTCTCTCTACCTTCCCTTTTACCTCTTCAAGGAGCCTTTCATAAATTACCACTCCACGCTCTGTTCCAGGGAGTTGAAGGAGAGGATAAGCGGCGTTATAACCATCAACTGAACTCATAGGAGAAGGGACAGCCATTCTATACTCGTCTATTTCGTCCCAGAGCTCTTTGAGCCTCTTCGAAAGACGAACAGTATCTTTAAGCCTCTCCATGTCCACTTTGAATCCATGCTCTCCCATGAAGTCCAGTGCACCTTTGAGTTGGCCCGCATAGTATTCTATGGCATGGTCAGGGATATCCTTCCCCCATGTGTTTATAGGAGCATCAATGAAGTAATAAGGGCAGTCATAGTAATCAGCTAAATACAGAAACGATTTGGACTCAGATATACAGGGAAGATTGCTAGCTATTATAAGGTCAGGTGGTACGAATAATTTATCAAGATATGGATCTCTCTCATCAGCGATTGCACAACCCAGAAAGCACCTATGAAACGCGCAGAGGTCTCTCGAAAATCCTTCTTCTTCAGCTACCTGCATATAGCGGCCAGACAGCTGTTTCGCGCTCAGTATCATAGGGATGTGCTCCAGGTAGATTACCGGGGCCTCCACTGCATGGAAAATCTCCCGTGGGGCTAGTCCCGCACAAAATATTACAGGCCTTCCCTCCTCCTTGGCTGTTTTCACCCCTCCATAATAGGCTTTAATAGCCTTGCTTATCTCCAGGGTAGTCTGTAAACTCTTTTTCCCCGGTGCAGTAACCTTTGTTGTCATATTTGACCTCCTAAGACCTATTCTTTGAGTACTATTTCATAGACTATGATTCGAGTCAATGATTATCGTTTTTGTATCAACCGTCTCCACGAGGGATCAATACCTGTCTTCAGCTTCCCTCAAAGCATCCTCGCCCCGCGTGGGTTTAACCGCACTTTGCTCTAATTAGGTCACCGAGAAAAATGAAAAATTTCCTTTCGAGTGAATATCTGCCTGTGCGTTGCCTGTCTGCCGTGCTGGCACAGGCAGGCACGCAGACAGGTGAACAGGATTTCTAAGGGCTCCGCCACTGGCGGGTCAAAAAACCTGTGCGTCACAGCGGCAAAAGGAATTTTTCAGGACAAGCTAATTCCTCCTCATAGGGGCTTGTTAATTCTAACCGTGAGTCCATGTATTTTCCCTCAACTGAAGCGGCTAGAAATCAGAAAATACGCTATAAGTCATATGATAATAACATTAATTACTCTTTATAATATAAGAAGGGCAAATTGTCAAAGTTCCTTTTCTTCATAAATAACAGAATCCCTGTAAAAAAACACGAGGTTCCTTCAAATCTGGTTGCGCGGGGGACAATTATGTCTTGCAATTGTTTTCCACTTGAAATTCAAGCCCCCATGTTATACGATGGGGCCAAAAGTGAATTCTCACAAGACCTTCGTCGAAACCAGCAATCTGCAACTGACAATTCTAAGTACCGGGTCAAACAAGTTACGTTACAACCCTGAGGAGGGAAAGAGGAAATGTCAATTTTTAACGAAAAAGACCTTGCCGAGATAGGCAGCGAGGAAGCATCCTGGGCCGAGGCGGCCGGTCTTGAGAGGTCTCCAGACTTGGTGACCGACGCCGACATCGAGGTTAAGGCTGTCTACACCCCCCTTGACTGTCCCAAGTTCGATTATATGAGGGATCTCGGCTTTCCAGGACAATATCCATATACGCGAGGGCCCTATCCGGAGATGTGGAGGCATCGCCCCTGGCGTTACAGTCTCTTTACTGGTTTTGGGAGCGCCGAGGACACGCACGAACGGTGGAAGTTTCTCTATGAGAGTGGGCAGCGGAATTTCAGCGTCCTTCCCGACCTGCCAACCCACATGGGACTCGACTCAGATAACCCCCTGGCTATAGAGGAGGTGGGGCTGGTAGGCCTCGCCATCGATTCGCTTAAGGACTTCGAGATCCTTTTCGAAGGACTTCCCATTGATGAGACCCTATTCAGTTGCAACGAAGAAACGCTTGCTGCTATCATCATCGCCTTTTTCATCGCAATGGCTGAAAAGCGGGGTATTGAGCGCTCGGGACTCAGGGGTGCCATTTCGAACGATCCCCTTGCGGCAGTCCACAAGGGGACCACGGTTTTCCCCCTGAAGCACGGTGTACGGCTGGCTTGCGATTTGATCGAGTACTGTTCCAGGGAACTCCCCCTCTACTATCCCATTAACCTGAAGGCCGTCAACCTGAGCGAGGGTGGAGCAAACTGCGTGCAGGAGGTGGCCTTCACCTTATCGAATGCAATTTGCTATATCGAAGAGCTTCTCGCTCGGGGCCTCGAGATCGACGCATTTGCTCCTAAACTCTCGATATTTTTCGCCTCCGGGATCCACATAATTGAAGAGGCGGCCAAGTATCGAGCCGCCAGGAGAATGTGGGCAAGGATGATGAAGGAGAGGTTCGGAGCCCAAAAACCGGAGTCCCTTTCCTTGAAGTTCACGGCCATGGCCAATCCCAACATGCTCCAGGCCGAAGAGCCCGAGCTTAACCTGGTCCGGGCGGCCTATGGAGCCCTGGCAAGTGCCCTCGGCGGTGCTTCCGGTACTCCCCATCCGTGCTATGATGAGGCCTATGCCATTCCGACGCAAAAAAGCCAGAGTCTGGCCCTTGGGACCCTCCAGATCCTGGCCGAGGAGACAAATGTCACGAAGACAGTTGATCCCCTGGGCGGTTCCTATTACGTCGAGAACCTGACCAACAGGATCGAGGAAGAGGTTCTTCGGAAAATGAAAAAAATAGAGGACCTTGGAGGGGCAGTCCAAGCCATCGAGTCAGGATACATTCCGAGCGATATCATGGAGACCTTTGTCAAGGAGAGAAAGGCCATTGAGAGCGGGGAAAAAGTCATTGTAAGAAAGAACAAGTACATTGTCCCCGGTGAAGACGTCCACCAGGTGTGGGACAGGCTGGAGGTACACAAGACCGATCCCAAGTCGACCAGAAAGCAGATCGAGCGGTTGCATAGTGTGAGGAACGAGCGGGACAATGAGGTGGTACATCGGTGCCTGGATCGATTGCGCTCTGCAGCTAAGGGAAAGGACAACCTGATGCCATATCTTATCGATGCCGCCAAGGCCTATGCTACAATCGGCGAGATCACCGCAGTCCTCAAGGAAATCTTTGGGCAGTACATCGACTCCTCCGCCTTCTGATCAGCGAATTGAGGAGTCAACAAAGGAGTAGTTCGCAATGCAGAAAAAGCGCGTGCTGATTGGAAAACTTGGCCTGGATGGGCATGATCTTGGTGCGAAATGGGTAGCGAGGGCCCTTCGGGATGCAGGGATGGAGGTCATCTACACAGGAAGACACCAGACTCCCAAACAGGTCGCATCCACGGCCCTTCAGGAAGATGTGGATGTCGTTGGGTTGAGCTTTCTCTCAGGGGCCCACTTGGGGTTAACAGAGAAGCTAATGACCCGCCTTCGGGCACTTGGTATCGGAGACAAGAAGGTTATCGTGGGCGGGCTTATCCCCAAGGAGGACATCGCAGCGCTCAAGGACATGGGAGTCACGGAGGTCTTTCCGGTCGGAAGCGAGACAGACCGGATTGTCGAAATTGTCAGCGAGAGCCGGAACGTATAGATCAAGGGCTCAAACTTATCAAGCTCAAATCAAATGCCGCCTGCCCCCTCCGTTCCTCTTTCCTCTGATGTTTTAGAGACTCTATTACAGCTTAAAGACTTTGACCGCATTCTCCCTGAGAACCTCCCTCCTCGTCTCTCATGTTTCTCCGATCTCCCTGTCAAGGCATAGATAGTCAACGCACCACCTGGCTCTACTTGGCCTCCTCTACCATCAACGTCCCGTATTTGATAAGGATATCTCCCATGGCCTTCATCATCTCGCCTCGCATCTGAAGCATCCGGCCCATGGCCTTTGGGTCTTGAGGTGAAGCCATCATTTGCTGCATCATGGGCATCCCCATCATACACCGGCCCATCATGCCTCCACCCATCATGCCTCCACCCATCATGCCAGGACCCATCGCGGGCGGCTGGCCTGGCGCGGACTGAACCTGCCCCGCTTGGCCGCTTGTGTGCATCTGTGGGTTCATCCTGTCTTGGGCCGCTATGTTCACTGGGGTCAAGGTTAATACCACCATTGTTGCGATTACACCAAAAATAACCAACCCTTTCATAAAAAACCTCCTTTTGTAGAAAACGTTAGACATTCTAAAAGCAAAGAGTCATGCGCAATCGAGGGAAGGTTTACCGTACTTTTCCCTGAGAGGCCCCTTCTTTATCTTTCCACTGGCTGTCTTTGGAAGTTCATCAACAAAGACCACGGACTTTGGTATCTTATATTTCGCCAACTTTCCCTTGCAAAACGCGATAGCTTCTTTCTCGGTCATGGTTCTTCCCTCTCTTAAGGCGATTACAGCCTTACCCACTTCCCCCCACTGCTCGTCGAGAACCCCTATTACCGCTACTTCCAAAATATCTGAATGAGTAGCATAGACCTTTTCAACCTCCACTGGATAAACATTTTCACCGCCACTTATGAACATATCCCTTGCCCTGTCTACTATATAAACGTATCCCTCATCATCCACCCTGGCCAGATCTCCTGTATACAACCAGCCATCCCTCATGGTCTGTGCGGTTTCCGTCGGGAGATTCCAATAGCCTATCATCTCGATGGGACCCTTTACGACGATCTCTCCCGTCTCCCCGGGCACCACATCCTCCCCCTTCTCATTTACCACCCTAACATCGCTGTGGAAGACAGGCAGTCCGACAGACCCTGACTTTCTAATAGAATCCTCCTCCGGAAGCCAAAGCATTATAGAGGTCTCAGTCTGCCCAAATACCTGCCTTATCGGGATGTTCCTCCTTTGGTATTCCTTGATGAGAGAAAGGGGACACACTTCCCCCGCCGTCATACACGTCTTCAGGGAACTAAGATCGTACCTTTCCATATCGGTCTTCTTCAGCATAAAGTTCAGCATGGTCGGGACAGCCATCATCAGGGTGATCTTGTACTTTTCTATGAGCCTCAGTACTTCTTCAGGATCGAAGTGCCTCTGGATAACAGCCGTCCCTCCCTTATAAAGGATGGGAACCGCCATTATGTTAAGACCTCCGGAATGAAAGAGCGGCATCACAACCAGCATCCTGTCGGAGGAAGAGATATCAAAGTAAATATCGGCATTGAAAGTGTTGTAAAATGTCTTTCTGTGAGACAAAAGCGCCCCTTTCGGTTCCCCGGTAGTCCCGGATGTGTACATGATCATCTGTGGGTCTTCTATCCCAACCTCTTCTTTCACTTCTGGTTCACTCGTTGGATACCGGGTCAGTAGCCCCTCGTAATCGAGTGCCCATGGAGGTGTCTCTCCACCGACCTGGATGAAGTTTCCTCTCTTCACCGGGATATGTGAACGAATGGAGCCTGCCACTTCAGCAAAATCTGAGTTATAGATGAGCACCTCCGCCTTGCAGTCATTGAGCATATACTCCAATTCAGGACCAACAAGCCTGAAGTTTAAAGGAACGAAAATCGCGCCCAATTTAGCCGCAGCAAAGTAGGCTTCCAAAAAGTGATGGCAGTTATGAAATAGTACGGCAACCCTGTCGCCCTTCTTGATACCCCTGTCCGATATCGCATGGGCTAATCGGTTGACCCTTTCATTGACCTGCTGGTAGGTAAATTCTTTTTCTTCGAATATTACGGCCGTCTTTCCAGAGGATAGTACGGCCCTTTTCCTAATCCAATCACCAACATTCACGTCATTAACCTCAAGCCGTTTCGTGTAACCCTATAGCCTGGCATTCCCCGATACCCGACAACTTTCAAGCGTCGTGAGTGCTTTCCGTTTGGTTTATCACCCGCTCAATGAGCGCTGAGATTTATACCGGAGCTTTAGCAACGAATGCCTTAAGTCTCAGGGGCCTGTTGCCCAAACAAGAATTCCTTCCCTGACCCCTTGACCCCCTGGCCCAGACGCTGGCGCTTGCGCCAGGGCGGGCCTTGAATCCTCTCAATCCCTTTTTCAATAACAAAGTTCAATGAGTTCGTTTATATTATCTAACTTCTCCAGCACCCCTATTTTTTCTACAATCCTTCTTGACTTATCTGTGGACACAACCTTTGAAGCCAGTCTCATAAATTTTTCTTCGAGTTCTTCTCTGCTCAATGGGTTTCTCGGATCGCCTTTTGGCGTCGTCACGTGCTTTTCATACCTTCTGCCATCACGGGTCCTGATAGAAACTCTGGCTTCGGTTTCTCTAAGATCGGGATTCACCGACGCCCTGACCTTTTTTTTCAGGTCAATTATCTTGGGGCACCGAATCTTATCATCGGTGAATCTATCCTCCCCCGCAGTACCATCGTGTAATGCCAACGCAGCGCAGAAATATATACTGAACTTCCCTTCTAAGGCATTTTGGGGGTCGAGTTTGCCTGCCGCATCGAGGCAGAAGGGAGACAGTTCACAGTTTATCGCCGCCACTTCTTCTGCCTCCAGATCGTACCGCTCCCGTAGCTCTATTATGGCGTCTATAGTAGGATGGGTAAGGAGACACGATGCGTAAGGTTTGAAGGTGTCCTGCAGGATCTGATACGTTTCACCAAGACCATTTGTGATAATGCTGAGATCGTAATCCTTTGAAAAGGTCTCTGAGAAGCCGCATGCCCCCTCCAGAATATTCGGCGAACAGGTAAATCCCTTCTTCGCTAACAGGGCCGATAGTATCCCGTCCATAGCAGCCTTCCCAGGATGCAAGGGTTTGCACATGGTGCCAAAAACCTGTCTCAGCCCACCCGCCTGTGTGGCAGCGATTCCAAAGGCATAGGCCATCTCCCCTGGCGTAAGACTCAGCAGCTTTCCTGAAGCGGCTGCAGCTCCGAACCTACCAAAGGTTGAGGTAGCATGCCATCCCGAGGCATAATGATATGACCCCATAGCCATACCTATTCTCGTTTCTACTTCGAATCCCAATACGTAGGCCAGTATGGTCTCTTTACCACCAAGGTTCTTATACTCTGCAAGAGCCAGGATAGCGGGAATCAAAGGGGCACTTGGGTGAATCAGGGTTTTGGCATGGGTGTCATCATAGTCCAATGCGTGAGACATAGCCCCATTTATCAGTGCGGCATTCACAACGGAGGTCTTGTAACCCTTTCCCAGAACGGTACCCTGTTCTTTACCACCTATTTCAACTATAAACTCATTGAGTATGGAAGAGACGAGTTGGGTTGAGCCGCCGAGGGCAAC
This sequence comes from Pseudomonadota bacterium, assembly GCA_043818015.1. Classification (GTDB taxonomy): domain Bacteria; phylum Desulfobacterota; class UBA8473; order UBA8473; family UBA8473; genus JBDRGH01. The sequence continues at coordinate 5,506 of JBDRGH010000525.1, read as the reverse complement.
GCCGGTCCAATCAAGAAAACACTTCTTACTTTGCTCTATAACCTCTGGGGGAAGGTCTTCAAAGTTCGTATTTGCCACGAAACCAGAAAGTACCTCGGTAACATTCATAGTCTTTTATCAGCTCACTATTCTCTACGAAAGGCTATTCTCTCAGGTAGTACCTCCTGGGGTCAAAGAGCCGGAGCATAATCAGTTCTTCTAACTTCGGAGGGGGTATCTCTTCAGGGTCGGAGGAGACCTTTAAATCCCAGCCACAGTTATCCTTTATGTGACGGACGTGATCCTCCCGGTCAGTCAATCCTGAGTTTCGGAAATAGCCTGTAAGGGTAAATTCTGGGTCATCTCCTATCTTTTCAAAGACACCCAGGGTAGACACCAGCGTCCTCACCTTTTTCCCCGGGGAGGTCACGTAATTTACCTTGTTAAGGAACCGCCTTTTGGAGTGGATAGCAGTTGCAACCACCTCCCTAGCAGAGCTGGCGATATCATTTGCCCCTCCTGACCCAGTTATATAGAGCAGCCGTTCGGGAATCTTTGTCGTATTGATATTGCCATATTTGTCTATCTCGGCTACACCCAGGGTTCCAATACATCTATTCCTTGAACCACCCATAAATATACCCATAATATCATGGATGTCGGTCATCGCCTTGCATGTCGGAAAATTCCTGTGGTTAAAGATAGCAGGGTCAAAGGGCGTAGGGGTGTACCCGTAGAGACCTATCTCTGCCATGAGCTCTAGGTCAAATCCCTCTTCTTTCAGATCGAAGTAAGCCAGCCAGGCAGAAAGGTTGGAGATTCCAGCCCCGGCGAGTATTGTTCTGTAATCATTCTCCTTAATTCTCTCTTTCGTCTTCCTTCCAGCAGTGACAATCGCCATCTCTAAAGGAGTATACTCGGGAGAATCATAGTCCCTGGTGAGTGCCTCTACATCATATCGCCATGAATCGGCATGGGTTTTTCCTTTTAGGGCAAGGATTCGATTGTAGCCCAATTTGTTCACATAATCCCCATGATCTTTGCAGCCCAGAATCCATTCATCTATCCACGTATCAAATCTCTCCGGGTCTTTTGCCGCCTTACATGCTGAATCCACAAAATCGTAATCCTCAGTATAAACCGGGAAGTCGCTCATTGCTCCTTTGGCAAGTCCACTCGGGTGAGAACCGAGGGGCACCTCACACACTGCAGTGACATAATCCCCCGGAAGCTTCATGAGGTGTGAGTACTTCCTTACATAGTCGGTTGATACTATCTTTTCTACCGTCACTATGGTTCCGTTCCTGCTCCCCATACAGCCATACACATTCTCCGCGTATGGGGGAAGAAGGAGGGTATTGCCGTATCTATCAGCCGCCCAACCGTGGGTTAAAGAGATATCAGGGTAAAGTACTTTGACCAGACCAACCTTCTCACCGCTCTTGAATGGGTCATCTATTACTATAAAGTCATCCTTATTTTCTTCCTCCATGTCACTGCCTATCAATGATTTCGTCGGCATAAATTCAACGCCCATAGCAGCAGCCTTCAACCTGAGGGGTAACGAAAGTATGGACCAGATCTCTATCTCTGTAATCTTCTCTTTATAGGCCCTTTGAAAGGCCGCATTTGGTCCTGGCGTATGATAGGGGTCACCGCAGTAAGTGGTAATGAGTTTCTTTACTAACCCGCCATGAACGAGGACAGATATGGGATGATTCATCGATATCCCAACCAGTGTAAAATCAGGTCTTCTCCCCCAAAATTGCCTCGCTATCTCATATATGGCGGCACTACACCACCTAACCCCGGTCTGACAGAGATGTATGGTCATACCAGACTTAATGTGTCTTCGTACAGCCTCGTTCAAATCACATACCTTGTTTGTCCCTTCGTATTCCCTTATCTTGAACCTGTTTGCCAATATTTCTCTTACTCTGTCCTTCATTACCTTCTACTAACCTCTCTTACCAACCCCTTTTTAATATCGTCACCGCACTCGATTGCACATCACCCAGTTCGATAGTGTCCTGAAATCCACCAGCACAATGGGTAAAGGCGACCTTTGCCCCTTCAACCTGGTTTTCTGCCGTACCCCGGAGCTGCCACACCGCCTCCGATATCTGGGCAAGACCAGTGGCCCCAATAGGATGTCCCCTCGACATCAATCCTCCGCTGGGGCTTACCGATATCTTCCCACCCATATCTGCCATCCCTTGTTCTACAAACCTGCCCCCTTCACCTTTCTTACAAAAGCCGAAGTCCTCGTAGTGGACGATCTCAGCTATGGTAAAACAGTCATGGACTTCCGCAAGATCGATATCTTCAGGCCCGATACCGGAAGTTTCATAGGCATCTAACGCCGCAAGACGATCTGCCCCGAAGGTGGTGATATCTTTACATCTCTTATAAGGCCCTGAACGCAGAGCAGAGACCGCTATCTCAACAGGTTTGTTGGTGTACCTCCTGGCCACCTTCTTACTGCACACAATTGCAGCAGCCGCTCCATCCGTGGTTGGGCAACAGTTTAAGAGCGTCAAGGGGGTCACTATGACAGGGGAATTGAGCACCTGTTCCACTGTTATCGGTTCCCTGTACTGGCACCGCGGATTGGGACCCGCATTCTTACGATTTTTCACTGCAACCATGGCAAGTTGTTCGAGGGTCGTACCATATTCCTCCATATGCCGGGTTGCAACGTTTCCGAAATAGACAGGAGGACTGAACCCCATCACCGTCAATAACTCTACTCCATCCGAAGTCAAGGGGCGCCCCTGCCCTGCCCTTCCCGTGAGTTTCTCGACCCCGAGGGCCATAGCCACATCATACATCCCTGAACCGACTGCCAGCCACGCCTCCCTTAGTGCGGTAGATCCACTCGAGCAAAAATTCCCCACACTGCTTATGGGGATTCCAGAGATTCCAAGTTCCCAGAGAATCGACTGTCCCACGCCACACTCTCTATTATGGAGTTGGCCCGTTCTGGCATGCCCAGCGTAGGCAACCTGTATGTCTTTAGTGGCGATACCGACGTCTCTTATAGCATTCAGGCCTGCCGTCCTTCCCAGCTCTATGACATTCGATTCAGGGAACCTCGCAAACTTGGTCATCCCCACCCCAATGATACAAACAGTCCTCATAATTCAAATCCTCCATGAAGTGTGCCAAATAACACAAAAGCTACTTTTCGAAAGTTTCATTAGTTCACCCTGAAAAATGAAAAATTTCCTTTGGAGCGAACATCTGCCTGTGCGTTGCCTGTCTGCCGTGCTGGCACAGGCAGGCACGCAGACAGGTGAACAGGATTCTTGGGGTACCCGCCTCTAGCGGATCAAAAAATCTGCGCTTCGGAGCGGAAAAGGGAATTTTTCAGGACGAACTCATTACGTTGCACTGAAAACTTCGACTTACTAAAGGGAAACAGGTCTGAATTTGTATCCATAGACCGCCTGACCTGTTTCATCCTCACGAATTTTATCCACAACGAGTTCCAAGTCCATACCAACCTTGAAGCCCTCTTTATCATGCTCTGCAAGGGGTGAGAATATCCGGAGCCCTTCAGGGAGATCCACATATCCTATGGCGTATGGGGCCTCAAAACCCAACGGTGCCGCCTTCACTATGCAATAGGAATATAACTTCCCCCTGTTGCCGAGGAGTACGTCATCTGGGTTCTCGTCCTTCAGGCAGTTTGGACAAATAACCCTCTTGGGGAAAAAATACTCTCCACACGAGTTACACTTGCTGCCAATCAGATGAGGCTTTCCAGAAGGAGACTCGGGCAACTGAATAAGAGGCCTTAACTTTGGATCTATAAGGTTTTCAATCAAATCAACTCTCGAGACACTACCATCCGTTGTCATACAGCACCCTCCTTACTCTAGCCAAACCTTCCTCCACTCACATGAATCAGCTCTCCTGAAATGAAACTCGATTCATCCGACACCAAAAAGAGGATCGTATTGGCCACGTCTATCGGCTCTCCGATTCTCTTTATGGGCATATTTGATAACTGCCTTTCCTTTATCATCTCAAACTTGGGGTGAGACTTCATCAACTCGGTGGCAATTATACCCGGGGCAATAGCATTCACATTTATGTTGTACCGACCGAATTCCCATGCCAGGGATTTGGTAAGACCTATTATTCCCGCCTTTGCGGATGAATAGTTTGCCTGTCCGGGATTTCCATGCCATGCCCTGGAAGAAATATTTACGATCTTCCCATACTTTTGCTCTACCATGTATTTAGAAGCAAACTTAACACATAAGAACGCCCCCTTGAGATCCGTATCAAGCACATCATCCCAGTCCTTCTCCGTCATGTCCTTTATCAGCATGTCCCTGTTGAATCCTGCGTTGTTGACCAGGATGTCCAGTCTTCCAAACGCCTCCACTGCTTTCGCCATGAGGGCCTCTACCTCACCTATTTTGGTCACATCTGTCTTCACAGCGATAGCATCTCTTCCTTTGGACTTTATGTCATTTGCTACCTTTTCTGCACTTTCCCCGTTTATGTCAGTAACCACAACCTTGGCCCCTTCTTCAGAAAGCCTCTGCACCGTTGCTTCCCCTATGCCCCTTCCGGAGCCCGTTACGACCGCTACCCTATCTTTAACTCTCATTGCACCTGCCCTCCCTCTATTTCCTTCTCTTTATCATTAATGGAGTTTCACCTTCCTGAACCACTTCCCCTCTCTGGTTATAAAGCTCTCTCTTCAATACAAAGACCCCTCTCTCAGGGTTCTTTGTCTCTTTCTTGTCTATTATCTTGACTTTTACCGTAACAGTATCACCTATCTTAATAGGGCCCTTGAATTTCCACTCGAGGCCGAGAAAGGCTATGAGGTTTTTTGCCGTTTGTAAGCAGAGTTCTGTGCGCGTAAAGAGACCGGAAGCAATCGACAGCCCGAGAAGCCCATGGGCTATCCTGGTTCCAAACATAGTACTCTTGCCAAACTCTTCACTCGTGTGAAGCTCATTGTAATCCCCGGAAAGCCCTGCAAAACTCACAATATCAGTCTCTGTAACGGTCCGAGAGGGGGACGTATACTCCTCTCCAATCTCCAGATCTTCCCAGTAACGTAATGTAGATTCCTTTGCCATAGTAGACTCCTTTCTCCACCTTTTTTGATAATTCTGTACCACTATCATCTGATAGCGGACATCCCCAGAACATCCCTTCCTATTATCAGTGTTTGAATCTCCGATGTCCCTTCAGGTATCATTGCCCCTCGAGCGTCCCTAAAATACCGTTCAATGGGGAATTCCTTGGAGTAACCGTATCCCCCATGAACCTGCAGAGCATTCGATGCTGTCTTAAAAGCGGCCTCACAGGCAAAGAGCTTTGCAACGGAACAGTATCGGTCACATCTGCCACCTGTTTCCAGACACTTTGCAGCTTGATAGCCCAAGAGACGAGACGCCATCGTGTCTGCTACCATCTCCACGATGAGTTTCTGAACCAACTGAAAGCTGCCAATGGGCTTACCGAATTGCTTCCTCTCTTTAGCATACTTCACGGAGGC
>JBDRGH010000524.1:0-5215 GCA_043818015.1 Pseudomonadota bacterium | reverse complement strand
CCGATAGCAATTGCTGCTTTCAAAAAGCTTGTGTACAAAGACGAGGTACTGGCGCTGATGGCCGTAGGCGGGACAGTACCTATAACTGGCCTGTATAGATCAATAGAAAAGGAGAAGATGCCTTCTATTGGAGCAAGTTCGGTTGAAACCAGCGTGAAACCCCACAAGAGGTATGTTTTTATTCCCGGAGGCACATATACTGAAATGATGTACGTCCTTTGTGACTACATAATGAATGATATGCCTATTAAGAAGCCAAGGATAGCCGTGGTAGTTCCCGATCATGAAGCCGGTCGTCAGGACTTTAACAGCTTCGTGGAAAGGTTGGAGCGATATGGCATCAAAATAGCCGACAAAGAAATTTTAAATTTTGGAGCTATGGAGGCCACTACTCAAGTACTTAGCATTAAAAAGGCAAACGTCGATTACGTGGTAATGGGTGGTTCGATCGTCCAAAACTGCAACGTCCTACTCAGGGAGCTAAAGAAATTTGGTCTCCCGCTGCCGGTATTTGGAAGCTGGGCTACCTGTTCCGAGAATCTGGTTGAGGTGTCAGGTGAAGCTGCAAAGAACTATTATGGCGCCAATAAATTCGCTGCGTGGCATGAAGACACCCCGGGGGTGAAACTAATGAGGGAGATAACAGAAAAGTATAAAACAAGAGAGCAGCAGTTGTTCAGAAGCCGATTGTATACTGCGGGATGGGTGAGTGCAATAGTATTTGCTGAGGGTATGAAGAGAGTGGGAAAAGATTTGAACGGAGAAGCTCTTGTAGATAGCCTCGAATCTTTAAGTAATTTTAAAAGCGGAGATCTAACACCTCCTTTCACGTACAAGAAAAATGACCATTGTGGAAATAGAAGCTGGAAAATCTATAAAGCTAATGTGGAAAAGAAAATTCTGGATCCTGTTACGGATTGGAGAGACCCTGTGGAGCTCAAGTAGTTCACACTGAAAAATTCTTGCGGCTAAGGATTGCTTTCAGGAAACTATCCTGTCTTGCCCTTTCCAGGACTTCTCCCTCAGTTGTTTCTTCAATACCTTGCCAGCAGGATTTCTAGGCAGAATATCTAAAAACTCGACCGATTTGGGCTTCTTATAGCTTGCCAGGTTTTTCTTACACAAATCAATGATCTCTTGCCCCGAAGCCTTCTCTCCTTCCTTGAGAAGCACAAATGCCTTGACCGCTTCTCTCCAATCTTCGTCAAGAACCCCGATTACCGCTGCCTCTAGGATGGATGGAGAGGGTCTTCGCTGTTTCTTCCGGTAGTTTCCAGTAACCTGTAAATGGCATAAGCGAGTGCGGGAAGTGAAGATTACCTGCATCTATCCAAAGCGACTGGCCTATACACACCGAAAACCTTTAAGACTCGAGTATTCTCCTGGCTATTATAACCTTCTGTATTTCACTCGTCCCCTCTATAATCTGGGTACATTTGGCATCCCGCATGAATCGCTCTACCGGGTAATCTCTCATATACCCGGGGCCACCTAGTATCTGAACGGCATCGGTTGTGACCTTCATCGCGATTTCAGAAGCGAAGTACTTAGCCATCGAAACCTGTACAGTCACATCATCGACCCCTTTATCTATCAAGTTGGCCGCTTTATATACCAGGCCCCGTGCTGCTTCCACCAACGTCACCATATCCGCAAGCTTGAACTGGATGCCTTGAAACTGGGCTATGGGCTGGCCAAAGGCCAATCTACTCTTTGAGTACTCAAGGGCATAGTCATACGCCCCCTGAGCTATACCGAGAGCCTGGGCTGCGATTAGTGGCCTAATTCTATCAAAGGTCTTCATTAAAGCCTTAAACGCTCCCCCTTCAGCACCAACAAGGTTCTCGACTGGAACCAATGCATTATCAAAGATAATCTCAGCGGCTGATATACCCCGCATCCCCATCTTCTTTTCATCCTTCCCTAAACTTACACCGGGGAAATCCTTCTCAACGATAAAGGCCGATATTCCCTTGGAGCCCTGCCCGGGGCCTGTTACTGCAAAGGCAAAATGGTAATCAACTACAGCCCCCTGAGTTATAAAACATTTTGTCCCATCGATCTTGTAAAAATCACCTTCCCGCACTGCTCTACTCTTTATACCTGCTGAGTCGGACCCTGCACCAGGTTCGGTAAGACACAACGACATGAGTTTATCCTCTGCCATGCGGGTCAGGTACTTTTTCTTTTGCACATCATTAGCGAGCAACATCAAGAGCGTCGTTGCATAGCATACATAGGCTATCATGGATACTGCAGCGGATACCTTATTTATCTCTTCTACAACAATACACGCTGTGGTTATATCACCACCCAGGCCACCATATTCTTCGGGGATAAGGTACTTTAGTATACCTTGCTCCCTCAATACCTCTTCAAGATCCTTCGGGTATTGCTCAGTCTCATCTATCTCGGAAGCCCGCGGAGCGATCTTTTCCACAGCAATCTTCCTTACCGTGTCCCTCATCATCAACTGTTCTTCCCTGAAATGAAACATCTTTCTCTCTCCCCTCCTATTTCGATCTCGGCTCCTTGCCAAATATGTTCACGAGTAAGATATCGTCCTTCTTGATCCTGTATTTTCGGATATAAACCCCGTAGCCTATAATACCAACTGACATAGTACCCTCCTGCTATCTACTTCTTTCGAACGTTTTCAGTGATATGCCGAATAACATTATCCATAGATGCCCCTGATATAAAGACCTCATCAACCCCCATTTCTTTGAGTTTCGGGATATCCTGTCTCGGAAATACGCCACCAACAATAACCAGCACGTCCTTGATGTTTTTCTCCCGAAGTAGGTTTATAACCTTCGGGGTATGCGTAAGCTGCTCGCCCGAAAGGAAACTCAGCCCTATAACATCTGCGTCCTCTTCTATCGCTGTTCTCACAACCTTTTCGGGGGTCTGAAACGCCCCCATAAAGATTACCTCCATGCCGGCATCTCTCAGGGCCCTGGTTACGACCTTTATCCCTCTATCATGGCCATCCAAGCTGACTTTCGCCATCACAACCCTTATTTTTCGCTCACGTTCCACACGATCACCTCGCTTCCTTACCGTACTTATCTTTCACACTATGATTTGCCCAGTATATTCCTCGCAATTACTACCCTCTGTATTTGATTCGTTCCATCGTATATCTGAATGGATTTTGCATCCCGCATCCTTCTTTCTACCGGATATTCTTTCGTATATCCATAGCCACCCATAATTTGAACAGCGTCGGTCGTCACCTTCATCCCTACATCGGCAGCATAACACTTCGACATACAAACCAGGGTCTCAATATCCTTAAAACTTGCTCCACCTGTATCCATAATGTGGGCCGTTCTGTATATCAATGACCTGGCAGTTTCAAGTAGCATGGCCATATCGGCCAGCATAAACTGAATGGCCTGGAAGCTGGCTATGGGTTTCCCGAATTGAAACCTCTGTTTCGCATACTCCACCACATAATCCAGGGCACCCTGGGCGTTTCCCAGTGCCGTACATCCTGCTCCCCATACACGCATCATGTTGGCAATATTGAGCAGCAGGCTCCAACCTTTATTAACCTCTCCAACAAGATTGTCCTTGGGCACCTTTGCATCTTCAAAGATCAGTTCGACGGTACCTGTGCCTGCAAACCCCATTTTGTGTTCTTTCTTCCCTACGCGGAAACCAGGCGTGTTCTTATCTACCATGATCACGCTGATGCCTTCTGTCTTTTTTCCTCCGGTCCTTACGAAAACCAGATGGAGTTCTGCGACCTCACCGGTAGTTATAAAGACCTTTGAACCGTTTATGATGTAATGGTCTCCGTCTAAGCTGGCCTTTGTTTGCAGAGAACCGGCATCAGAACCATAGTTCGGTTCTGTCAGGGCAAAAGAGCATGCCTGTGTTCCTTGTTCAAGCCTCTTGAAAAACCTCACCTGTTGGGCCTCCGTAGCCGCCTTCAATAGTATCTGTAAGGCGGCTCCTGTGGTAATCAACATCTGGGGTGCCGAGGCATAAGCCTTTGCAAGTTCTTCCACAATGAGGCACAGGGTTGTGGTATTGGCGTCAATACCCCCATGCTTTTCCGGAAGAACCATCTTAAATAGATTGTTCTCTTTATAGACCTCTACATAGTCCATAGGAAACTCATCGGTTTCATCTATCTCAGCCGCTCGTGGCGCAATCTTTTCCTTTGCGATCTTTCTCACCATATCACGGATCATCTTCTGCTCTTCAGTCAGTTGAATCATTCTCTTCTTTTACTCCTCCATATTGGGTTCCAGGATTCAAGGATTCTAGGGTTCAAGTGTATGTTTTTTAAGGATTTAATAAGTGTCTTTCACTTGAATCCTTCACCCCTTGACCCCTTGAATCCTTTTTTCTTTGGTTTATCAAAACTTGCCCAGCAGATTTCTAGATATAATTACTCTCTGAATCTGATTGGTCCCATCGAATATCTGTACACCTTTTGCGTCCCTCATCATGCGTTCCAGAGGATAGTCTTTCGTGTATCCATACCCACCCAGTATCTGAACAGCATCCGTCGTCACCTTCATTGCCGCATCCGTTGTAAAACACTTTGCTATGGAAACCATAGGCTCAATCTTGCTAAAAGATTCTGTCCCCTGATCAATCATCCATGATGCCCGGTAGATCAGTGACCGGGCTGCTTCTGTCAGTATTGCCATATCGGCCAGCATGAACTGAATGGCTTGAAAGCTGCCAATAGGTCTTCCAAACTGAATCCTCTCCTTGGCATATCCAGTTGCATATTCAAGTGCCCCTTCAGCAATTCCCAGAGACGTGGAGGCGGCTCCCCATGTTCGCATCAGGTTGCCGTACTCTGTGAGTATCTTCCATCCCTGTCCGTCTTCTCCAAGCAGGTTTTCTTTCGGGACCCTTGCGTCCTCAAAGATGAGTTCTACAGTGGGATTCCCCCGAAGGCCCATCTTATTTTCCTTCTTCCCAAAGCTAAACCCAGGTGTACCTTTCTCCACTATGAATGCGCTCATACCTTTGGCCTTTTCCCCTGGTCGAGTCATAGCAAAGACCAGATAAAAATCCGACACCTCACCTGTGGAGATAAATATCTTGTTTCCGTTAAATACGTAACTATCCCCATCCAGAATAGCCTTAGTTTGAATAGATGCTGCGTCAGATCCGGAATTGGATTCAGTCAGCACAAAGGCGCATATCTTATCAGCAGAGGCAAATTTGGGAAAGAATCTATTCT
>JBDRGH010000523.1:0-3753 GCA_043818015.1 Pseudomonadota bacterium | reverse complement strand
CCCCCTCGGAAACCCGAAGGACATATCATCCCTCGAGGATTTGACCCATGAGGGAACAAGGATCGGCATCGCCGTGAGCGGGTGTCTGGTCGGAGTTTGGGATGATATCTGCAGTAAAGCCGGCGTAACCAACCAGGTTCTGAGGAACATCACGCACCTCGCTGATGGCTGCGGAGCCGTCATGTCGCTTATCCATGAGGGGAAGGTCGACGCGATATTCGGCTGGGACGCGTTTGAAAATATATGGCCCAAGACGTCTGAGGCCATCGAGCTTCCCTATGAGTTCCAGGTGTTCAGGAGCACGGGAGTGGCCATCCTGAACTACTCGAAGAACAGAGAACTCGCCGGCAAATTCATCGACTTCCTCGTGTCCGAGGAGGGGAGAGACATCTACGAAGAGTACGGCTGGACCCACTATCTTTGAGTTCCGCTGATTCTTCTCACCATCTCTTCGAGCACGAAAAATCACTTTGGTGGATTCTTCACCCGATGCGCGGGCATTCCTTGATAAGTCAACGCACATCTTTCTAGGCTCATATCGTTTCTTGTGGTAGCCCACTTTATCAGGGGTAGGATCGCTTTTCTAAATTCTATACCATCATCTGTGAGCGAGTATTCCACCCGTGGAGGTATCTCCGAGAACGACTCCCTCCGAATCAAGCCCTCCGACTGAAGCTTTTTGAGAGTATCTGAAAGTGTTTTGGGGCTGATACCTCTCAACTCTTCCATGAGTCCTTTAAACCTGAGCTTTCCATAATTACCGAGGGAGTTAACGATCAAGAGCGCCCACTTCTTACTTATCACATCTATGACGCCTTTAATGGGGCAGAAGCACATATGATCGCCTTCTTTTTGAATTGCAGTCACTATCCTCTTACATAGCAGCTATGTTACTATTAACTCGATAGTTTAAATGCTTTACTTTTTATATTATTCTCAGGTGAGAAAGAATGTGTAAATGCGGATGCACGTGCGATCCGGCCCACCCCAAGGAGGTACGCATGGGGGAGCACAGATTCGGCTATCGCAGAAGATTCCTGACCAAAGCGGAGAAGATTGAGAAGCTCGAGAAATACGTCGATGAGCTGAGGAAGGAGCAAGCGGCCGTCGAAGAGCACATCAAAGAACTATAGAGCTGAAAAACTAGAGGCAATCGTTCCTTCCCCTTTTTTCGCGCACAGGCTGATTAAATATTTTTTCAAGTTTATGGGGAGAGTCATACTCAATCATCATGAGACAGGGATGAAGGGGGTAGGTTCTTTCATTTTAATATTCGAGAACTTGGAATTAACTCCGATCCAATCCATCCTCTGGACAGACCTCCACACACAAGGCCCCGGCGCGCGCGGGTGCCACAGGATACGAGGCCCTTTTCTCGGAATTAAACGTAATCTTAGAGGTTTATCGATTTTAGGGACAAACCAGCGCGCATACCGCCGAGTTAAATAATTGTGTGTAAATAGTTTTTATCCTTATTTAATGGCTTTAGGACATTTTTCAGCCCCACAACTTCCTCTATTCTCCTTACAGTAATCACCCTTCTCGTATCTACAAAGACTCTGCAACGATTCAAAGGAAAGCGTCACCATCCCCAAAATAGGCCTTAATAGAGCAGATATGTTTCTCCTCGCGTCTGCATTGATGATGTAAACGTAGCTTGGTCTCCCAGGGCCCTCATTAGGCATCTTACGCCTCTCAACCAGGTTCTTCTCTAATAGTTGGTCTTGATGTTGCCTCAGTGTGTTGTGAGTGAAGTCAACCTTTGACTGGATCTCCGGGAAGCTTCTGGGTGTAACGCTGCTTAGAACTTCAAGGATCCTCCTGTCAAACACGTCTATAATATGCATAGAAATGACTAAAGAAGAATTTATACCATTTTACACTAATAATTTAATCAGCCTGCGCGCTTCGCAATAGAATTAACCCAATAACCCCAAGCCCTAAAGCTAACAGCGGAAACCCGGAAATACCCCCACTGGGCGCATCAACTGGGTCAGAATCACCGCCAAGGGAAGCCCAACTAGACCACCCATGCACTATACAATAAGCCCTTACCTGAACATCACCCGAGGCAGCAATCTCAATCTCCTCAGTAAAGACTGAGGTACTCTGAGGCCCTAGTTCAACCACCATCGTATCCTCGCCCACTTTTACCTCAATTTTACTGATATAATGATTAATGCTTGGATTGCTATGCGTGACTGTGATCGTCAGAATTCGTCCCTGGGTTTCCACTGATACCTTCAGGTTGGTTACCGATGGCACATTAGCATAAGCTGTGTTTACCCCCATCATGAAAAGAGACAAGATGAATAAAAAAAATCCAACTTTATTCAACGAAATCAACTCTGCTATTATTACATTATCCACAACTTATATACTGAATATGACACCCGAAATCGGGCGCATATTCAATAATGTTGAATTCCTAATATATCATGAGGCGCATGCATTTCAAAGATATCTGTTAGAATTTATTGGAAAATAATACATGCATTGGATGAGAGAGCCCAATAGCAAAAACTCAAGTAATTCTTACTCGACCCGAAGAAGCCGTAGGCTGTTAATCATAACCAGCAAAGCATTGCTCTCATGAATTACACTGGCAGTTAAAGGAGTAACCAATCCAGCCGCTGAGAGAATAATGCCAAATGTATTCACTAGGAGGGCAAATGCGATATTGAGCTTCACAATCTTCATTGTTTCCCGTCCAATGCGAAGGAGCTTCGGAATCCCTTCCAAGCGATTATTTGCAAGAGTGATACCTGCTGTCTCAATAGCTATATCAGTCCCTGTAAGACCCATAGCCACACCAACGTCAGCAGTTGCCAAAGCTGGAGCATCATTGATTCCATCCCCAACCATGAGCACTTTTCCACCAGCTTCCTTCAAGCGTTGAATATGGATAACCTTTTCATCGGGCAAGAGATCAGCGACTACCTCGTCAATGCCTGCCTGAAAGGCGACATCATCAGCGACCATCCTCTTGTCCCCTGTTAGCATAACGACTCTTCTAGCACCACTTCTTTTTATTTCGGATATAATTTCCTTCACGTTTTCTCTGAGCGAATCAGAGATGGATAACGCACCGATAAGGTCATTATTTTTAGCTATCAATATGACTGACTGGTTAACATCATGACTCTTCAGATAATCAGATACCTCTGAATTTACTGATATCCCTTGTCTGCTAAGATGTTTCTCGTTACCAACAGTGATACGAGTTTCATCATGAATTACACATATACCTAGGCCAGGATGAGTCTCAACTTCAGAGCATTCAGTTGGTATAATTCCCTCTCTTTCAGCCCGCATAATGATCGCTTGCGCAACAGGGTGCTCAGAGAAACGCTCTGCACCCGCAGCGAGGGCGAGTACAACACCCTCAGAAGCGTTACCAAAACCTTCGATCCCTGCAACCACTGGGCGCCCCAGAGTAAGCGTACCAGTTTTATCCAGAACTACTGTATCGATACCCGCAAGTTTCTGAAGACTCTCACCACTTCGAATGAGTATACCTTTCCTCGCACAGTTACCGATGCTTGCAGCAACAGCCATAGGGGTAGCAAGTGTGAGGGCACATGGACAGCTAATTATGAAGACAGCTGCCATTCTTAATGGATCCCTCGTTAACCAGTAGATGAATATGCCTAGAACTAAGATCACTGGGATGTAATACCCTGCAAAGCGATCTGCGAGACGGACAATAGGAGCCTTGTTCTCCTCAGCCTCCAATACCATCGCGATAATGCG
>JBDRGH010000522.1:0-8147 GCA_043818015.1 Pseudomonadota bacterium | reverse complement strand
GGATTGTCGGTTTACTGCTAGGCTTTGCTGCTTTCCCAGCAATAATGGTTGCCCTCGTTCTCCAGGCCGTTCTTTTCCAGTTTGGCGGGATTACGACACTCGGGGTGAATACTTTTAATATGGCCTTCCCTGCCCTCATGTGTTATTATCTTTTTCGCCATGCGGTCAAACATGAAAATGCAGCATTCGCACTAGGTTCTGCGTTTGCATGCGGGTTTATAGCTGTATTGCTGGGTGGCATCATGGTGGCAATTTCATTGGTTTTTGCAGAAGAGTCATTTATGGAGGTTGCAAAACTCGTTGTGATTGCCCACCTGCCGGTGATGATAATCGAGGGGATATTAACCGCGCTGTGCGTGGGATTTTTGAGGAAGGTTAGACCAGAAATATTGGGGGGATGAGATGGAAAAGGATGGTCTACTCAATAGATATGGAGGGCTTCGTAAGGTCTGGTTCAATCTAATATTGGTAACCTTATATATGTGTATCACAGGGCCAGAGGTCCTAGCCCATAAAGTGAATGTTTTTGCGTATGTGGAAGGGGATACGGTTTTTACCGAGAGCTATTTTAATGATGGGAGAAAGTGCGTAAATTCAAAGATTGAAGTCTTCGATAGTGCCGGGAACAAATTATTAGAGGGTGAGACTAATAAGGCGGGCGAGTTCTCTTTCAGAGTTCCGAGGAAAACGGATTTGAGACTTATTCTTACGGCCAGTATGGGACACCGGGCGGAGTATACAGTCCCAGCAAGCGAATTAGCGGATACGAGTGAGGGAGAAGTTGAGAAGCCGAAACCGCAACCGGCCAGACGAGAAATGCCTGCAGCAGGTACTACAGAGCAGAAAGAAACGGTCAGCACCGAATCTACTCGAGTTGATATAGAGCAGATCAAGTCAGTAATAGAGGACTCATTGGACAAAAAATTGATACCACTTGTGAAGCTCATTGCAAAATCTCGGGAACCCAGAGTCTCGCTTACTCAAGTGATAGGTGGAATCGGCTATATCTTTGGGATCATGGGGATCGTGATGTACTTCAAAAGCAGAAAGAGATAGGACAGGTTAGGCACGGATACTCGGATGAGGTTTTGGTATGATTGGAGAAGAGTTTTCCTCAGGTGATTCCTTTGTGCATCGCATTGATCCAAGGATTAAGGTAGTCATCGCTGTATTATTTTCAATTGTGGTAGCCGTAGCAGATAGATTTTCGGTATTATTACTGGGTTTGTTCTTTTCTGTCGGTTTGATATCAGTTGCCCGGTTGAGTATAAGAAAAATATCGTATCGTCTGTTAATCGTTAATGGATTTATCTTACTTCTGTGGGTATTTCTTCCTTTCACATTCCCTGGGGCGACACTCTTTTCCCTTGGCCCGTTAACTGCTTCCAGAGATGGCGTTATGTATGCCCTAACGATTACCATAAAATCAAACACGATCATTCTTACATCTATTGCTCTTCTTGCAACGTCTTCAGTAACTACACTAGTCCACGCTTTAAGACATTTATATGTCCCAGATAAGCTCGTTCATTTATTTTTCTTTTGTTATCGCTATATTCATGTGATCCACCTAGAATATGTCAGGTTAACCAACGCGATGAAGATACGGTGCTTTAAACCGAAAACCAACATGCATACATACAGAACGTACGCATATCTGGTTGGCATGCTTCTGTTAAAAAGTTACGATCGTTCAGAGAGAGTTTATCAAGCAATGCTTTGCAGGGGATTCAAAGGGAAATTCTGGGTACTCGATCATTTTTCCCTGAAAAAATCTGATATGGTTGCAGGGATTATGATGTTCCTGTACATTATGGCACTGGTGATTTTCCAATGGGGACAGATAATACTATAATTGAACTGCGTAATATAACCTTCGGCTATCCATCGAGGCTCGGTATCCTCGACAGACTGGATTTTAACTTTTCCAGGGGAGAGAGGATAGGTCTTATAGGGCCGAATGGCAGCGGGAAGACGACCCTATTCCATATAATCATGGGGCTCTTGGAACCACAGGCAGGAGCAATCAGGATTTTCGGGAAACCCAGAGATACTGAATCTGATTTTGGTGAAGTAAGAGAGAAGATCGGCCTTCTCTTTCAAGATGCAGACGATCAGTTATTCTGTCCAACCGTTGCCGAAGACATTGCCTTCGGACCACTTAACCTTGGAAAGACACACGATGAGGCGCGGAAGATCGTGAGAGAGACTCTGGAAACTGTTGGATTGGTTGGTTTCGAAGATAGGGTGACCCATAACCTCTCAGGCGGCGAAAAGAAGCTTGTATCCCTTGCAACAGTAATCGCCATGAAACCCGAAGTCCTCTTGCTTGATGAGCCGACGACAGGGCTTGATGAAGACACAACCGAACGAATAATCGACTTCTTGAATAGCAGCACTGAATTGTCCTATATCATTATCTCCCACGACCAGCAAGTTCTTGAAAGAGCAACGCATTGTCTATATATGATGAAAGATGGGAAGATTCAGGATGTGGTGAGCTCTCGCGGTGTGGTCATGAAGAAAAGAAAAACAACCCAAACGGTGCGGTGACCGAAATGAAAATAGTGGTTCTATAACGGCCCATTTGCTGAGAGATTTAAAGAAATAGCTACACGTGTGATGGCGAGAAAGAAGGAAGAGAGCCTATCCGCTAGCCTGCGGTCAGTCTTGTTAAAGCCTCCAGGTACCGCCCCCTGGTCTTTTCTATTATGTCCTCTGGCAATTCGGGGGGAGGGGGGGTTTTATCCCAGTTTAAGGACAATAGGTAGTCTCTCAGGAACTGTTTATCGAAGCTCTTCTGAGTCTTGCCTGGTTCATACTCGTTCTTAGGCCAGAAACGAGAGGAATCTGGGGTGAGGAGTTCATCTATTAACATTAGGTCGTCATTGTGAATCCCGAATTCGAACTTCGTATCGGCAACGATTATCCCCTTCTGCTCGGTGACACTGGTTCCATGTTTGTATATCTCCATGCTTAGCTTTACTATCTCGTCTGCAAGATCGTGCCCTATAATTCCCTTCATCCGTTGAAGAGTTATATTCTCGTCATGTTGCCCCTCCTTCGCTTTCGTGGAAGGGGTAAAGAGAGGTTCATTCAGTTTGGATGATTCTACAAGCTTTTCGGGAAGTTTTATGCCGCATACAGTCCCTCCTTCTTGATACTCCTTCCATCCAGAACCTGCAAGGTACCCACGGACAACGCATTCTACCGGTAAGGGCCTGGCTTTTTTTACCAGCATACTTCTGCCCTCTAAAACGCTGCTGTATAGCCGGCAGTCTTGAGGGAAATCTTCAACATCAGCGGATACTAGGTGATTGGGTACTATATTCTTCATCACTTCGAACCAGTACTTCGAAATCTGGGTTAGAATTCTCCCTTTATCGGGAATTCCGTCTCGCATAACTACGTCGAAGGCGGATATCCTATCTGTCGTGACTATCAATAGATGCTCCCCCAAATCGTAGATGTCCCTCACCTTTCCTCTTCCCAAAAGCTTGAGACCTTTCAAGTTCGTTTCAACTACTACTTTCTCAGTCATTTAGTAGCTCCTATCTCCGAGAATGCACTACATCCTGCTTTTCCGCACACCATTCAGTGCGTTCTTTGCCCACCTTTCCTTTCATGTTTCCAAAGGAATGCCTTTGCCTCAACTGCTCTCAGACCGGTTTACATTTTTTATAAACTCTCAACCCATTGTCTTTAACCCAACAAGGGTCAAATAGAATCTGTGGGCAACCGGGACACAATTCTACTTCAGAATCCATTTTCATGCAACAGTGTATTTATTGGGAATTTCCCGAGTTTCTCGTGAAGTATTCTTGAAACACCATGATTTCATGAGTAATCTGGCATTATTTAAGTGAACCCCTTTATCCCTTCGCTCAGTGCTTCCGCAGTGACCCCTTCGCGGTTTGCAGGCGGGGAATACTTACCCCTTCCAGCCTCTTCGGGCTGGCTTTCCCCTTCCTGCTCCCCCTCGACCTGTCTGCGTGCAACGCACAGGCAGGTGGGTACCCCACTGCTCCAGCAAATTTCGCCAAGAGACAAAGGGGTTCACCGAAAATTCGGTAAACTCCAGTGTATTTATGGTTTGATTTTTTTGATAAGCGTGTTAGAATCTCGAAATCATATTGCGAGGAGAGAGCACGGGGGAAGTTACGTGCTCGGTTAAATAATGCCACATAAAGGAGAAATGAACGTGGAAAACGAGTTTGTTGATAAAAGGGAATGGATGCCGGTTGAAGAGAGGGAGAGGTACCTCGTCGATAAGTTTAGAGAGGTGACTACCCATGCCTATAAGTTTGCCCCGGCAATAAAGAAAAAATTTGATGAAGCCGGAGTTCATCCCTCGGAGATCAAGAGCATTAAAGACTTAGAGAGGGTCCCCACAACGAAGAGGGACGAGTTCATAAAGATGCAGCGAGAGAACCCCCCCTTCGGTGGTTTTCTGACCGTACATCACAACGAACTCAAGAGGATCTATATCCACCCTGGCCCCCAATATGAGACCCTTGTTGATTCGGACATCGAGCATGCAGCAATAGCTGTCCATAAGGCAGGGGTGCGAAGGGGTGATATTGTCATAAATGCTGTATCGTATCACCTTGTAGTAGCCGGCCTGCTGGTAGATGATGCTTTAGTGAGCATGGGGGCTACCGTAGTTCCAACCGGGTCAGGAAATACCGACCTGCAGGTTCAGATCATGTATGATTTGGGGGTCACTTACTTTGTCGGGTTTCCCCTCTTTCTTTGGAATGTTATAAAACGGGCAGAGGAATTGGGTTACGATTTTAAACGTGATTTTCTCCTAAAAAGGGCGCTTGCTCTTGGATCGTCTCCTGTGAGAAAGAGTTTAGAGGAGGATTACGAGATAGATACCAGAGAGATCTATGCCTTCCTGCCGGTGGGAATACCGGCCGCTGAATGTGATGAGAAGTCGGGCATGCACATCCTCGAGGACTTTATCGTTGAGGTTGCTGACCCGGTTACGGGAAAGCAGCTCCCTTGCGGTGAAGTAGGCGAAATAACAGTGACTACGCTCTTCAATGACGTCTTACCGAGGATCCGTTTCGGAAGTGGTGATCTTGGCTACTGTACGGATGATCCATGCCCCTGTGGGAGAACAGCTACTCGTATTGTGAAGATTGTTGGAAGGGTTGGGGAGGGGGTAAAAACGCGGGGTATGTTCATCCACCCCTCAGAAGTAGAAGATGTGGTCTCGAAACTTCCCGGCGTCTCCAAATTCCAAGTGACGGTCGGTCACGCGCAAATGAGGGATAGCATAAGTGCCAAATTTGAGCTTAAAGACGAAACCGTGGATAAGGAAGCATTGGCCGATGCTTTTAAGAAAGATTTTCAGAGTAGATGCCGTCTAAGGGTCGATACGATTGAGTTTGTGCCGACGGGGACCATACCCAATGATGCGCAAAAGCTTGTGGATGCAAGAAAAGAGATTATTCTCTAACGCACCTCGTGTAGTCCACTCCATTTGACTCGTGACAATCTCAAAGCATTAAGGATAACCCCTAAACTCACCCCCATATCCCCTATCGCAACGGCCATCCATAGGGTCACGAACCCGGGGAATACGAGAACGGCCAATAAGAGTTTGATCCCAATGGATAGAACTATGTTCTGTTTGACCACGCTCATCGTCTTCTGGCCGAGGGTCAGGAGATAGGGAATTTTTGAGAGATTGTCATCCATCAAAGCGATATCTGCCACCTCTAGAGCGGTGTCGGAGCCTGCAACCCCCATTGCAATTCCCAAGTCCGCCGCGGCTAGCGCAGGGGCATCATTTACGCCATCTCCGACCATTGCGACTCTTCTGTTGCCTTTACCAATATCTCGAATGATGGAAACTTTTTGTTCCGGGAGAAGTTCTGAGTAGTATTCATCGACGCCGATTTTTGTTGCAACGGCTTTAGCTGTTCGTTCGTTGTCACCGGTAATCATGACTATTCGCTTCAAGCCCATCTTGTGTAAGCACTGAACCGTATACGTGCTATCACCTCGAATTTTATCTGCTATCCCTATAACTCCGGCTACCTCGTTCTCTTTTCCAACGATGACTATCGTTTTTGCTTCGTCTTCAAGTTTTGAAAAGGTTTCTTCCAAACCTGATAACGCTTCCTGGCTGAACAGCTTCTTGCTCCCCACAACAAAGGTTTCATTGCGTATCCCCCCCGTGATGCCTTTACCGGTCATTGCCGTAAAGTCCGCCACGCATTCCGTAGAAACTCCCTCTCGCTCGGCAAGTTCGAGTATCGCCTTGCCGATAGGATGGTCTGAGAGGCATTCCAGAGATGACGCAATAGAGAGAATCTCTCTGCGGGAATAGTCATTAAACGGGATAACATCTGTCACTACCGGTCTACCTTCTGTTAGTGTACCGGTCTTGTCAAAAGCCAGGGTGTCGATCTTTGCTAGTCTTTCGATGTAGACACCGCCCTTGAACAAGACTCCATTTTTTGCGCCACTTGTTATGCCGGAGGCTATAGAGATTGGGGTAGAGAGGGCCAGGGCGCACGGGCAGGAGATAAGGAGTAAAAGGAGTCCTTTGTAAAACCAGAGGTCAAAAGACTGCTGAAAGATCAGTGTTGGGATGGTAACGGTGAGCACTGCGATTCCGACTACGACCGGTATGTAGTATTTAGCAAAACGGTCTATAAACCGTTCGGTTGGGGATTTCTGTTCTTCTGCGGATTCCACCAGTTGGATGATCTTTACCAGTGTGCTGTCCTTTGCCTCCTTTTCCGCCGCTACTTCCAAGCTTCCTTCTTGATTTATGGTGCCCGCAAATACCGTATCTCCAATGCCTTTGTTTATGGGGAGGGCCTCTCCAGTTATGGGTGCCTGATTCACCGAAGAATGTCCTTCAACAATCACTCCATCTACACCAATTTTTTCCCCTGATCTTATGAGGATAATATCTCCGACTCTGATTTCTTCTATCGGTGTCTCAATGAAGTTATCTCCCCTTTTAACTGAAGCCACTTTTGGTGTGAGGCCGACAAGTTCCCTCAATGATCCGCGAGACCGCTCTACGGAATAGTCCTCTAATAACTCTGCTATCGAAAACAAGAACAAGACTGCGGCGCCTTCAGCGAGCGCGTCAACGAACACAGCACCCAAAGCGCCAATAATCATAAGCGAATCTATTACAAAAGTCCTGCTGAACAGTGCTTTGATTGCTCTTCCCGCTACATGGTAACCGCCGAAAATCATTGCGATAGCGTAGAAAGGATCTGATAGAGACACATGGTTACAGAACTCAAGAATGATGGGATTTGGAGTCAAGAAGGAAAGATAAAGTCCAACAAACAGGGCAATTCCAGATATAAGTGCAAAGGTAAATTCACTATTTTTCAATGATAATATCTTCTCCTCCTCCATCTCTTTCTCGAGCATATCGTATCCTAAACTCTTGACCTTTGATTGGATCGCCTCTAATGATATTTTATGTGAGTCGTATACGACCTCCATTTTGCTCGTACTGAAGGAGAGTTTCATATTGTGTATGCCACGGAGTGATGACATTGCTCTTTCAATCTTTTTCACACAATCAACACAATGTAAGCCTTTTATTCTCAATTCTCGTTTTTCTATCATGTCTTAGTCCATTCGGGTATTTGAGAGCTGCCTTCACAAGTTGAGGGGACGTAGCGGGTGCTACCTCCCTGGGAATGTTCATCAACCGGGTCGAGAGGAGTCAAATTAATTCATCTTGAAAAATCCCCTTTTCCGCTCCGGAGCACAGGTTTTTTGACCCATCTATGACTGGCTTCAGGCATTTTCAGAAACTCCCCGCCTGTGGCGGGTCAGACACCTGAAAATGCTTATCTTCCGCTTCGTCAAGATGGGTACCCCCAAAATCCTGTTCACCTGTCTGCGTGCCTGCCTGTGCCAGCACGGCAGACAGGCAACGCACAGGCAGATGTTCGCTCCAAAGGGAATCTTTCATTTTTCAGGGAGAACAAATTAGGTTACCGATCGATCCAATACGGGAGTTGAATTGGCGGAATTGTATCAGGACGGTGTTTGATATGCAAAATATTTTTCAGGTCAACGGGGAGTTCCAGAACATGCGAAGGAGAGCAGTGGATGAACCCTACGCTCGTTTACGAGATGTGTGTCAAGATTAC
>JBDRGH010000521.1:0-2123 GCA_043818015.1 Pseudomonadota bacterium | reverse complement strand
ACTTAACCTTTTACGGGTATTGACAAAAACAGCTCAGCTATCTAGAGTATCCATTACCAGCTTCTGCCAATGTTATTGGCGACACACAGACACTAGTTTACTTGGTGCACAAAACCAAGAAATTCAATGCTAAAATTGCGACGAAAGGAGATGAAGAGGAAGCATGACACTGTTCCGGCTCGAGTTAAGATATAGAGGAAATCCTAGGTCACCAAATAATTTAGGACAATTTCTGTAATTAAAGTCCTGAGTTCAAATGAAAACAAGGAAAGGGGGAGGTTAGCATGACTGATAAGAATATAAAGGTATGTTATGGCGTTGATCTTGATGCTGTAGCGGGATGGTTGGGGTCTTACGAAGGACAAGATTCTCCTGATGATATCTCTAGAGGGGTGTGGGCAGGTCAAGTAGGGACTCCAAATCTGCTCGACTTGTTCAAAAGGTATAACATCAAGACTACCTGGTTTATTCCTGGCCAGTCGATTGAAACATTCCCGAAGGAATGTAAGCGGGTAGTGGATGCAGGTCATGAGATTGGCCTTCACGGCTATTCGCATGAAAACCCCATCGCCATGAGCCCTGAACAGGAGGAGAAAGTTTTAGTTCATACAATTAATATAATAGAAGGCCTGACCGGGAAGAAACCCGTTGGCTATCGGGCTCCCTGGTGGGAGTTTAGCCGAGTCACGAATGATTTACTCGTCAAGAATGGGGTTATGTATGATAGCAGCCTGATGCATCGTGACTTTGAAGCCTACTATGTGCGAACCGGGGATAAATGGTACCCCATTGATTACACCAAGGACCCAGAGACGTGGATGAAGCCAATGGAATTTGGTGAGGAAACAGACCTGATTGAAATTCCAGCGAATTGGTACCTTGATGATTTACCACCACGATGTTTATTAAGAAGGCTCCAAACAGTTTTGGTTGGGTGTCTCCTGAAGTACTGTTCGATATGTGGAAAGCTCAATTTGATTTTCTATGTAGGAAAGGAGAGGGTGTATTTCCACTGACGATTCATCCTGATACCAGTGGTCGGCCGCAGATGATTGTCATGCTTCATGAGCGAATTATCCCGTATATCATGGGTCACCCGGGGGCCACCTTTTGTACTTATGAAGAGTACGCGAGAGAATGGAAAGCCAGGAACCCAAGGAAAAAGTAGTTTGAGGTTTGGTGCTGGCTACCGTTCAACTGCCTTTTTTATACAGAATAAGGGGGGATTTCATTGAAATGAAAGTTGCTGCCATACAAATGGACTGTGTCCTGGGAGAAAAAGATACGAATATTTCGAAAGCAGCGAAATTTGTCAAAGAAGCAATTCAGAAGGGTGCTCAACTTATTGCTTTACCAGAATTATTCTCCACAGGATATAGGTTAGATGAGCTTTATTACCAGTTTTCAGAATATATCCCTGAAGGTGATACGGTAAAGCAATTTGAAGACATAGCTAAGGAAAATCAAGTATATATTATTGGGTGCATTGTGGAAAGAAGTGAAGATAGAGGACTTTGCTATGATTCGGCATTTCTGGTTGGTCCACAAGGATTTATTGGGAAGACACGCAAGGCTCAACTCTGGAATCTGGAGAAGTTGTATTTTTCCCCTGGCACTCTAGAAAGAAAGGTTTTTGATACGAAACTTTGTAAAATAGGAATTATCATTTGCTATGAAGCTGGGTTTCCTGAAATAGCGCGAAATTGTGCGATACAAGGAGCAGACATACTCGTTGAGGTTTCTGCACTTGGAATGCCTCGGTTATATGCCTGGGATTTGCTAACGAGAAGCCGAGCTTTAGAAAATGGATGTTTCATGGTAGTGGCTGATAGGATTGGAAAAGAAAAGGATTCTGAGTATTGTGGGCTATCGAGAGTTATATCACCAAAGGGGAATGTATTGGCAGAGGCCCAATCAGAAGAAGTAATAGTTGAAGAAATTAATCTCGAGGATATTTCAAGCCAAAGGTTAGCACTGCCGTATTTACGAGATTATCTAGCCCGACTAAATAAGTGAGAAGTTAGGTATATATCGTCTGTAAAAGTGGGACATTTTGACTCTGGAGAGTTTCAAGGAGCTACTGTCTCCTGCGGAACAATCGTTTGAGAAGGGCAGGGTATACT
>JBDRGH010000520.1:0-4637 GCA_043818015.1 Pseudomonadota bacterium | reverse complement strand
TGTTTCGTGCCTTGTTCTCCGAAGCTTGTTGCGCGATAGATCAGGCCGCCACCGGCAGATGAATCGTGAACGTGGTACCCTTACCTTTTTCGCTCTGCACTCCTATTACACCACCCATCTTATCGATAATACCGTAACATACGGAAAGACCTAATCCTGTCCCTTTACCAACAGGCTTCGTGGTGAAGAAAGGTGTGAATATCTTCTCAATATTCTCAGGGCCGATCCCGCATCCATTATCTGTCACCGAAATCTCTATCCTAGCATCAGCTGATCGTGCCCCTACCCGCAGTTCACCTCCCGAAGACCCGTGTTGCTCAACAATAGCATAGATGGCATTGTTCAAAAGATTGACCAAGACCTGCTGTAGCTGGGAGGTATCCGCATTGATGGGAGGAATGGTGTCAGAGATCTCCTGTGCTATGGCGATCCCTTCCACGCCAGCCTTTCTCACGACCAGGCCAATGACTTCAGGGATGAAACTCTTAAGATCGACCGTTCGAGGAACAGATTCTGTTTCTCGAGCAAATTTGAGAACGGCCTGGGTAATCTCCCCGCACCGGTCCACCTGGATCTTTATTTGATGCAAAGAATCCTGTAACTCAGCCGTATCTTCTGATTCTTTCAATTCATCGCGTTCTTGGAGATCCGATAGAATCGTCTCGATGAGTGTCTGTTCAGCACGGATAATCTGAAGGGGGTTATTGATCTCATGGGCAAAACCTGCTGACATTTCACCTATCTCGGCTAGCCGGCTGGCAATAATGAGCTGTTGACTCAACTGGCTCTTTTCTTCATCTCCGCGCTCCATCTGTCGGATGATGCGATTGGCCATATAGAAAGCCGTAGAAATAATCGTACCACCGCCGAGGATACCTATCAAAAGAACCAGATAAGTAGCCGACCGGAGCGCCAAGAATGCATCTGCTTTTCCCTGTCGTACAACGAGGAGCCAATTGTCATCTTTCAGCCAGGTGGTAGCATACAGATAGGGCTCCCCAGTAGCATTCTTTTCAACAAAGGTTCTCACCCCGGTATGTGCTACCAGGTGATGGACGTTGTCTGCATCCTTCTCCATTAAACTTCCACCTGACCGCCGCTCAGTCTGGAAAAGGCCATCCTTATTCAGAATATAGGCCTCCCCGGTTTTGCCGATGCGAACCTTTTCTACCATGGTATTAAAGATAAGGGTATCAATGGTGGCACGGATCACCCAGGTCTCCCTCTTCTCCTTTTTGACGAGGGCAATAACAAAATGGGGAACTTTCCGGTAACCGAGAAAGACATCGCTGATGTAGTAGCCCGTCTTCATAACTTCCTTGAACCATTCCGCTTCCCTGTAGACTTTCCCCGCCAATTCATAGGGCCCACAATAGGCGACATGGATACCAGCTTCGTTGAATACCCCCAGATCCACGAATGCGTTCGATTTTTTCTGTAGATTATAAAGAACCCTTTTGAGCGATTCCGGTTGGCTGAGATAGCTGAAAGTGTTCGAGTCAGCAATGAATTGCAGGTCAGATTTGCGCTCGTTTAGAAAGAACCTGATCATTTGACAGTGGTCTTCCACGGTTCTTGTCATCTTGGAGATGGTTTTCGTCTGTAGTGAGGTTGTAAAGTAATAAAAGCCGATGATTATAACCAAAATGAAGGGAATAACCGGCACAAGGATCATGCTGGTCAATATTTTCATTCTCAGTGTCTTGTAATGATCTTCCCTCATGGTATTGTCTTAGCCCTCCCACTCAGGATTAGAGTACCGATCCTCCTAAGAATCTCCGAATTGGCGGAAAGGGGGATGAGGGTTCAGGATTGAGCCATCCCCCGTTTACGTGCGTTTAGATATCGCCGCTCCTCCTTACAAGGACATCTGCTTTGGCCTTTCGTATTCGGTCTTCCTGCTCGGATTTTCTCTTTCTGGCCCCCTCCAGCTTAACCATCAGATTTCGAAAATTCGTTGGCTTTAGGAGATAATCGTAAGCTCCCAACTTCATACCCTCAACTGCGGTGTCTACCGCACCATGCCCCGTGAGGAGTATAACCTCAACGAGAGGATGTCGCTTCTTTATTTCCCTCAGGGCCTCAATGCCGTCCATGCCAGGCATCTTGATGTCGAGAATGACCACATCGATTTCAGCTTTGTCCAGAGTTTCGAGACACTCTTTCCCGCTGAAGGCAGCTCTTACGTTTTCCCCGATCTCCTCCGGCCGTAAGGAAAAGATCTCAACAAAATCCTTCTCATCATCTACCAGTAAAACCTTGATTGGTATTCTTAGCATGACTGTTTCCCCCCCCTTCTAAAACAATTTCGCATTTCAGTTCCCTGCTGGTTTAGCAATGGATTGCTGACACTGTTTAAACAAGCCCCAGTATCTTCCACCAGGCGCTTGCTACCAGAATTAAAATAGCCAGCAGGATCGGTGTGGCTATTGCCCCTGCCTTGGTAAGATCGACGGCCTTAAAATAACGGTAGCTATAGGCAATCGCATTGGGAGGACAGCCGATCACCAGGAGCATGGCAAAGGACGTAGCCATTCCTAAACACAAGGCCAGTACGATGGGATTGACTCCCTCCAACTGGGCTAAAGGGATGACAATCGGCAATATGAGGGCAGCAGCAGCCACATTGGCCATGGCATTAGTCACAAGGGCACCGAAGGTGCCCACACCGATAAAGAGCAACAACCAGCCACCACCCTTGACCAAGGGGAAGAAGAGGTTAGCAAAATACCGTGCTGCCCCGGAGTAGTCCATGGCTAGACCGAGTGAGATTCCCCCCCCGAAGATGAACAAGGCGGTTCCCCATTCAAGGTTGTTATGGATATCCTCCCATTTTAAGATGTTGAAAAGGACCAGAGCCCCAACACCCAACATACCGGTAACGGAGTAATCGATGCCATGAAACCCCTTGGTCAGCCAAACGAGAAAGGTCAGGGCAATGATAATCAGTGTCCTCTTTTCCAGTCTACTCAACGGACCGAGTTCCTCATCAAACTCGGGCAGTCTGATTTTTGGATCTGGACGGAAGACAAAATAGACCACCAGTACGGCTATTGGAACTGTGACAACGGCTGCAGGCATGGCATATTTTATCCAATCGAAGAAGGTTATCTCCAGCCCGGTAAGCTCCTTCAAAAAAGCGGCAGAGACCATACACCGACCACCTCCGATAAGGGACCCCATACCGCCGCAGGAACAGGCAAAGGGGATCGAGAGCATCATAAATTTCCCTGTATTGCTATAAGGTTCAATACCGGCTGCCCTCATTAAAGGCAACACGGTAACAATGCCTATAGCGCAGGCTGCGGCGTCGTGCATAAAGGCCGAAGCCATCCCCAAGCCTGTGGCAAGCATAAAGGTAAACCTGACAACACTGGTCCCTGCCTTTCTGATAATCAAATAACCAAGCCTCTTTGTAAGTCCTGCCTTGTCCAGTGATATGGCAAAGATCAGGCAACACATGACAAAAACTACTACAGGGTGCATGTAGGGCGCCCAGGCATCTTTCACATCGGCAATGCCCATAATCACCAGGAAAACACCAATGCAGATGGCCGTAATCTCAAGGGGTATGGGCTCGACTACAAAGAGGAAGACCAGTAGCGCCAGTACGGCCAGAAATCTCTTCCCTTTTGGTGAGAGACCATTTACATAATCAATCTCCACGTTTTCCATTCCCAGCTTGGCCGCCTCATCACGGAGGTATTTTACTGATGACTTGGCACTTGTTGGATCCTTTATCTCAACAGTGTACCCCTTCGCCTTCTCGTCAAGGGAGGGAAGCAAATTAAAATCTTCGCTTATATGCTCTAAGAACTGTTTATCCGCGTCGCCGCTGATAGAAAATTTCGTCCCCTCAGGTCTGGGTAGAACCATGACAAGTGCGCCAAGCCCCAGAGCAAGGCAAAGCTGAAACGCCTTATTCTTAAAAAACATCACTCTCTCCTTTCCACAAGATCTCTTAGGCTCATGAGCCACCTTTCTATTCAATCATCCATATCCCGCAGCAAATAATCAATAAGTGTCGAGGCCTCCCATTTCTTCAGTGGCCAACTAAGGCAACCGTAGACCCCTGCTCCCATCGCCTGTTTTACCAGATTTTGAGTGTGGGGAGGGCTGTTTATCAAGACCACCCTGCTCTGAGGAGACAAGGAATGGATATCCTTATATATCCTGAGGCCCAACCGTCTTTGGACGTTGCTATCTACAAAAACCAAACTTCTCTGGTCTCTGGATAACAGAGCAGTCAACTCCGTCCACCGGTTTACCGGCAGAAGGGTGAGCTTCAAACCACGAGCCAGCTTCAGCATGGCCTCCCTGATTTCTTGTTTGTAGCTGAAAACGATCAATTTCGGTATCATATGTTTCTCTTCTTTCCCACAGCTATCTCCCTTTGTATCGTCACTATTACAAGTATTGTTCCCAAAACCTGAGCTTGGAGGAAAAAACACCAAAATGTAAATAATATCGAATAGATATAGGAATTAATCAGACAATCTCAGGTGAGGCAATATCGGTTTTTATCGGTCAAATTGTGTATGAAATCCGACATTACGGCAGCAAGAACAAAATTGTGTCAGAATATCGATATCTTACCGATGTATCGAATACGACACTAGTTCTGGACGGGGGGATAG
>JBDRGH010000519.1:0-7927 GCA_043818015.1 Pseudomonadota bacterium | reverse complement strand
GCCAAATCAGGCATACCCATTCCATTGCCGCGGGCCTGGATTATCCCGGAGTCGGACCTGAACATAGCCACTTCCATGACATGGGAAGAATCAGATATACTTCCGTTACTGATCAAGAGGCCCTTGACGGATTTCGACTGTTAGCCACTACTGAGGGTATTGTGCCCGCCCTGGAAAGCGCACATGCGATTGCCTATTCTATGAAGTTGGCCCCAGAACTGGGCAACGAGAAGGTCATAATAGTCAACCTATCAGGTAGGGGCGATAAAGATATGAATACTGTGGCTGAAGCCCTGGGTGTTTCGTTATGAGTTTGACTTTGGGACTTTTTTCTCGTTAAAAAGGGAATATTAATAGTTTTTTGGGATTCCCAACGTAATTAGTTCGTCCTGAAAAATGAAAAATTTCCTTTGGAGCGAACATCTGCCTGTGCGTTGCACGCAGACAGGTGAGTAGGATTTTTGGGGTACCCATCTTGACGAGCGGATGATAAGCATTTTCAGATGTCTGCGCCGGAAGGGCAAGTTTCTGAAAATGCCTGAAGTGAGTCATAGATGGGTCAAAAACCCTGCGCTTCGGAGCGGAAAAGGGAATTTTTCAGGACGAACTAATTCAAATGCATCGGACATATCACCATGACTAGAATAAGTAAGGTCTTCCAGAAACTCCGCAGCAGGCATGGAAAGGCATTAATTCCGTATATCACGGCGGGAGATCCGTCTCTGGAATTAACAAAGAAACTTATCGTTCAACTGGAGGAGAGCGGGGCAGACATGATTGAACTGGGTGTTCCTTTTTCCGATCCTATGGCAGACGGTCCCACAATACAGCGCGCCTCAGAGCGGGCCTTGGCAAACAACGTATCCCTGAAAGATGTTCTTGACCTCGTCGGTGAAATACGGATGTATACAGAGATACCTATAATCCTATTTGGTTACTATAACTCTTTCTTTATTTATGGTGCTGAAAAATTCGCCAAAGATGCCGAACACGCCGGTGTTGATGGGGTACTCGTACTGGATCTTCCTCCTGAGGAAGCAGACGAATTGAAGGTTTACATTGACAAAGCTGGCCTTGACATTATATTCTTGTTAGCCCCAACGAGCACTGAAGATAGAATAAGCCTGATTACGAAGAAAGCGAGCGGCTTCATCTATTATGTATCAGTCACTGGTGTCACAGGAGCAAGAACCAGCCTCGATCTTCACATCGAAGAACACGTATCCAAGGTTAAGCAGTTTACAGACCTTCCAGTGGCGGTGGGATTTGGCATCTCAACCCCTGAGCAGGCCAGCATGGTAGCGACGTGGGCGGACGGAGTGATTGTAGGCAGCGCTATTGTGAAGACCATCGAAGAGAACTTAGGCAGTCCACGGATGGTAAAGACGGTGGGACAGTTTGTAAGGAGCTTGAAAGAAGGGACAGGGCGAAGCGATGGGTGAATCCGATAATCACTCAATCAGAATCCCACAACTTGAGAAAGAGCTGAGGCGAACGGTACAGCAATCAGAGAAGAAGATCAGGCAGTTTACCACCTTAGCAGAGGTGAGCGCCATACTCAATTCCACGCTGGATCAAGAAGAGGTTAGGAAGAGAGCTATGGAGGCTGCCACCACGATAATGAACTGTGAGGTTAGTTCTCTCCTTCTACTGGATGACAATACGAATGAACTCTACTTTGAGGTTGCTCTTGGAGACAAAGGGGATACGGTAAAAGAGATCAGGTTGAAGGCGGGCGAAGGGATCGCAGGATGGGTAGCAAAACATGGTGAGCCCCTGGTCATCTGCGATGTATCAAATGATCCAAGACATTTTAAGGGGGCTGATGAACGATCACACTTCGTTACGAGAGATATGGTATGCGTACCCTTAAAGGTGAAGGATAAAGTTATCGGGGTGCTCGAGGGCTTAAACAAGTTGGATGGCGAGGTCTTCAACGACGAGGATCTGAAACTATTCCAGTTATTAGCAAATCAGGTAGCCATAGCTATTGATAATGCCAGACTTTACGAGGAGATCCAGGAGACATTCCTGCAAACTGCTCAAGCATTAGCCGATGCAATAGAAAAGAGGGATCCTTATACGGGGGGGCATACGAAACGGGTGGTAACATATAGCATAGCGATAGCAGAACATCTCAACATGGACCCTTCTGAGAAAGAGTGCTTAAAAATATCAGCCATTCTGCATGATATTGGAAAGATAGGGATCGAAGATATTATCCTGAGAAAGCCATCGAAGTTAAACGAAGATGAATTCAATGAAATCAAGAAGCATCCCGTATTGGGTAATGAAATTATAGAAAAGGTTAGTCAATTGAGAAATATCATCCCGGGCATGAGGTGCCACCATGAAAGAATTGATGGTACAGGTTATCCTGATGGACTGGATGGTCTCAAAATTCCATTGATTGCCAGGATTATTGCTGTAGCTGACGCCTTTGATGCTATGACCACTGATAGACCTTACCGAAAGGCACTGGAGGCAGACAGTGCTATTGAGGAACTGAAAAGATGTGCAGGCAAACAATTCGACGGTGATGTCGTCGGAGCTCTCATCGAAGCTTATCGCAGCAGCGAACTCTTTGATCAATAACCATTTTTCAATGATCAATAGGTTGGGAGGATAAGTGAAAATAAGGGTCCTTGGTTGTCACGGGTCAGAACTTCAGGATTTCCATACTACTGGGTTCCTGATCAATCGTTCCCTACTTCTTGATGCCGGGTCAGTTGCATCTGCCCTGACGGAAGATGAGCAGATGCAGATCCACAACATCCTCGTTACGCACTCTCATCTCGACCACACGAAGGATATCCTCTTTCTGGCCGATAATGTCATTGGAGGAAATGACACCTCAATACGAGTCATCAGTATCCCTGAGGTTATTGAGAGCCTAAAATCCCACCTGTTGAACGATAAGATATGGCCAGACTTTACCACTCTCCCCACTATACATCAACCTATCTTGCAGTTTAAATCTATAAGGACAGATGAAACTTTCTGTATCGATGGATTAACTATTAAGGCCATCCCTGTGAACCACACGGTGGAGGCCGTTGGCTATATAATCAGAGATGGAAAAAGTTCGATTGTATACACTGGCGATACAGGCCCTACTGATAAAATCTGGGAAGAAGCCAATAAGTTGCCGGACCTAAAGGCAGTCATCGTAGAAACATCCTTCTCTAATCGTTTTCGTAAGTTAGCTGAGAGTAGTGGTCACCTCACCCCTTTGATGCTAAAAGAGGAACTGAATAAGCTAACGAACTTCAACTCCTTTGTCCTTGTCTTTCACATGAAACCCAGACATTTTCCTCAATTGAAAAAGGAGATCGGGGAACTCCAAGACCCCAACATAATTATCTTAAAACAGGGGGATGTATTCGAGTTTTAGTATAATTCCGAAACAAGGTATGATTTATGTAAGGCAATCATCTGCAACGTAGTTGATGGTCCAAGAGGATTCAAGGCCCGCCCTGGCGCAAGCGCCAGCGTCTGGGCCAGGGGGTCAGGGATTCGAGTGAGGGGAGAAGGACCATATAAGGAATCGGCATGTATGAGGTAATGATCAAAGCGGACTTTTCTGCGGCACATAGTCTCAAAGAGTATGGTGGCAAATGTGAAGATCTCCACGGACATAACTTTAAGGTAGATGTTTACGCCAGGGCCAGAAAACTGAATAACATAGGTCTTACCATAGATTTCCGAATCTTGAAGGAAAAGACCCGGATCATCTTAGCTCAACTGGATCACAAGTATTTGAACGAACTTCCACACTTTTCTGAGAGAAATCCGTCCTCTGAGAATATTGCTGCTCATATATTCAGGCAATTAAAAAATGAGTTAAACGATGAAAACGTTGTAATAAAAAGGGTAGCCGTCTGGGAATCCGATAGTTCATGTGTATCTTACGAGGAAGGAGACAACTGAAAAAGCATCCTGTTCATTTTTTTCGAATCTCATCGAAGATAGGAAATGGTGATTTCAATGGAAGCGAAGATGATTGATATTCAGAGCCAACCCGACCACCGGAATATAGAGATCGATAAAGTGGGTGTTAAGAATATTAAATACCCGATCATCGTGTTGGACCGCAAAAATGAGAGTCAACACACGGTAGCCACAATCAATATGTATGTTAACCTTCCCCATCATTTCAAGGGTACCCATATGAGTCGATTTGTAGAGATCCTGAACGAATACAGGGGGAACATAAATCTCAAGACTCTCTTTACCATCATCGAGGAAATGAAAGAAAAACTCCATGCTAAATCTGCCCATCTTGAAATAGAGTTCCCCTATTTCATAGAAAAAGAGGCCCCCATTTCCAAAGCAAAGAGCCTTATGGAATACACGTGCAGGTTTTCTGCGCGTCACGATGGAGAGAAGGACCTCTTTATTGAAGTCAATGTCCCTATCACCACGGTATGCCCGTGTTCCAAAGAGGTCAGTCAAGGTGGTGCTCATAACCAGCGAGGAAGAGCATCTGTTAAGTTGCGTTTCAAAAAATTCGTCTGGATCGAAGATATCGTCAGGTGTGTGGAGGAATCAGCGAGCAGCGAGGTTTATTCTCTTCTCAAAAGGTCTGATGAAAAATTCGTTACAGAACAGGCATACTCAAATCCTATGTTTGTTGAAGATGTGGTTAGAAACGTGGCCGAAAAACTCGATGCCGATCCGAACATTACCTGGTTCAGTGTAGAGGCTGAAAACTTTGAGAGTATTCACAACCACAGTGCCTATGCCTTTGTAGAGAAGAGGATGTGAAGCGAGGAGGAATCGATGCTGCCAAATGGTATGCTCGAAAAGCTGGTGATTAAGAACGATACCAAAATAGTCTATCTCATCCTGGATGGAGTCGGGGGGCTGGAAGTGGAAGAAAAGGGAGGGACCGAACTGCAGGTCGCCCATACACCCAACCTGGATAAACTCGCTGAAAATTCCATCTGCGGTCTGTTAGATCCCGTTGCCCCGGGTATCACCCCGGGAAGCGGTCCTTCCCATTTTTCCCTCTTCGGCTACAATCCGCTGGAGAGTAATATCGGAAGAGGGATTTTAGAGGCTGCTGGAATTGACTTCCCGTTAACGCCGAGGGACGTGGTGGCTCGGATAAACTATGCTACCATCGACAAGGAAGGGAAGGTTATCGACCGTCGGGCAGGCCGACTACCAACCTCTGAAAACGAGAGGATTTCCGCAAAACTCAGGGAAAATATACAATGTGGACCTAATGTGGAGTGTTTTGTCGAACCGGTCAAAGAACATCGGGCAGTGTTGGCCTTCAGGGGTGACGGTCTTGAGGGAGACATAGAAGATACAGACCCTCAAAGGGTTGGATCGCTTCCCCTAGAACCCAAGGCGAATAACCCCGAATCAGAGGCAACAGCTCGATTGGTCTCGGATTTTCTAATCCAGGCCAAGTCAATTCTGGCCGATGAAAAGAAGGCCAATATGCTCCTACTCAGAGGATTTGCCAAACATAGGGATTATCCTTCACTGGAGATGAGATTTGGCTTGAGATCCGTAGCCATAGCTACGTATCCCATGTATAAAGGGATAGCGAGACTACTGGGAATGAGCGTTCTGCCGTCACTGGAGAGCATTGAGGATGAATTGAGGGCGCTGAAAGATCAGTATAACAACTACGATTTCTTCTACCTGCATATCAAACAAACCGATTCGCGAGGGGAAGACGGAGATTTTGACGGGAAGGTCAAGGTGATTGAAGAGGTCGATGGCCTTTTGCCCCGGGTGACCGAGCTAAAACCCGATGTACTGGTGGTAACCGGGGATCATTCCACCCCTGCAAAGTGGGGAGCTCATAGCTGGCATCCGCTTCCGGTAATACTGAACTCCAGGTTCTGTCGAGTCGATGGGGTAAAGAGATTCGATGAGATAAGCTGTATCCAGGGAGGTCTGGGCCGCCAGCCCACTGTCAACCTGATGGCTATCGCGCTTGCCAATGCAGGCCGCCTTGCAAAGTTCGGGGCGTAGGCTTCATCATCAGATCGTGCCCTCCCGCTTTCACGCACCTTCAACTGGAGGTACTATTGACAGTTACTTTAGTCTCGAATGTTCAGCGTATACGAGGGACAGCAGTCCCTATTATACCCGTGTTTGACCTGAAGGATGTTCAGTCGTTAGAGGAACACGAACATGAATCTTCCAAGTGAAACAAAGGAAACGCTGAAGAAAGAGATTATCGCTCGCCTGTCGGAGTTTCCTGAAGTGCAGCGAGTGGTCATTTTTGGATCCTTCGTGACCTCGGACGATCCTCACGACCTGGATATTGCCGTATTTCAGGACTCGGACGAAAGCTACTATCCACTCGCCATGAAGTATCGGAGAACACTTCGGACAGTCGCCAACAAAATTCCGCTGGACGTTATTCCCATACGCCGGAGCCCTAAGCAAGCAACCTTCCTGCAAGAAATCGAGAAGGGTGAGGTGCTATATGAAAGATGAAACGCGCATGTGGCTATCCTATGCGGACGAGAATCTCGAAGTCGCCGTCTTAGCCCTAGAACACGGACACCTCAATTCCTGTCTCCAAAACGCTCAACAAGCGGTTGAGAAATACTTGAAGGCCTGCATACCATTTACCTCCCTTCGAAATATCCAGTCTATTCCGCGCTGCCACGCACTATACCGGAGCCCGAAATCTGTAAGGATGCATTGAAGATCGCCCGAAAAGTGCGGGCTTTCATATCCGGCATTCTCACTGTGGACGGGCCCCGTTAATGGCTCAAAGGAGATCGCCATCAACAGTTCTCAGAGTACAATGGCAGAGTATAATAGGGACAGCTGTCCCTGTTTTCCGGGTGTATCTTCGTTTGAAAAGTGACAATTTTCAACAACGTCCCGGCCTTCGCGCTCTTTCACTAAGTACTGCGTTATGTTAAAAAATCGTTGACAAATCATATAGTGGCTGATAATGTCTGGCCGCAATGGGTCGATTGATAAAGAGTATTGATTCTTGCCCACCTTTTGTCCTGGGGTCTGTAGCTGAATACATCAGGGTTAGAAGTTTTCGACTCCTTCAACGAAAGTTTCCCGATCTGCATAAAAGATATTGCTGGCGAGATCTTTGCGCTCGAGGTTATTTTTTGTGCCACATCGAGTTGAGTCATTGATGAGATGGTTCGGGAATATATGGAGAATCAGGAACAGAAGCCACCTGATCAGAATTTCAAGGTTTGCAACTACGGCGACTTGAGTTGCGTAACCGACTTTCAGCCGTAAAGGTAACCCGCGACTCCCATCCGGTAGTAGTGGAGTTCTTTTACCGCCAATTGCTGTATTAACTGGCAAGTGCTTAATTTCCAGATATTTCTGGGTCACGCCTCGTTTAAATAAAACGGGGGAAAGACATCGGACATAACCGCATTTTTACCATACAGCTCCGTTAGAAAAGCAAGTTCTCAAGATCGTATCATCATCCATCTCTTCCATCTGGGAAAGGATACCTCATGGATGCGATGAGAATACAATATCAAGAAGTGGGGGGCAACAACTATGCTGGTAAGAGGTAAGCAACAATGGCATCGACAAGCGGACGTCGTGGTCATTGGGCTCGGGCTGGCTGGAGCGGTATCTGCCATTACAGCACACGACAATGGGGCAGAAGTGATCGTCATAGAAAAACAAGACGCTGAAAGACACGTTTCCAACAGCTCTATGTCGGGTGGAGTCTTTATCTGCCCCAGTAACGTTGATGATGCTGTATCATATATGGAAAGCCTGTATAGAGTAGCTGAAGGGGTGTACTGGACTGACAAGGATATAATCCGGGTCTGGGCTGAATACTGTGCTGAGAACAAGGCATGGATAGAGCGTCTTGGTGGTAGCGTCGCTACGCTTGCATGGTTGGGAGAGCATATTGACATTCCTGGGTACAGGAGTATTCAAACTTATGTTTGCAAGGGCA
>JBDRGH010000518.1:0-5480 GCA_043818015.1 Pseudomonadota bacterium | reverse complement strand
CGGATTGTCGCCCCTCTCTGTTTAGGCCACGGTGCGCCATTTTGTACCCAAATCCAAAGGCTAGATTAAGTAAGCACTGACTAATTAGTTCATCCTGAAAAATGCGGCATGAAACCCGCGTAAACATTGATACTGTTCTTTGAAAACTGAAGAAAGTTGTGGATTTTAGTTGTTTTTATCTGGGATTTATGCTATAAGCTATTGATATGAAAGTACAAATTCCAGAGAGGCAACTTCTTATGTATGAGACCCTTTTTTCGGATGTTCTGAATCCGGAGCATGAATTGCTTCGTGCTGCCGGGATAATTGACTGGGACGGTCTTCATGAAGTTCTGTCCGGTTACTACAGTCCCCTGGGCCGTCAGGGGAAACCCATTCGGCTGATGGTTGGCATCCATATTCTAAAGCACCGGTACAATTGTTCTGATGAGCGGGCCGTGGAGATGCTCCATGAAAATGCTTATTGGCAGTGTTTCTGCGGATTCAACTCTTTTCAGGGAGGTCAGATTCTGGAGGCCTCTTCTCTGGTGAAGTTTCGGAACCGCATCGGAACTGAAGGGATGAAGCAGATTGAGGCGGTATTGCTCAAGGCGTGGTCTGAGATGGGTCTGGTAAAGACCAGACGGGTAGCGGTGGATACCACTGCCCAGCCCAAGAACATCGCCTATCCGACGGACGCCGATCTTCTGCACCGGATTCGAGAGAAGATTGTCAAGCAGGTCAAGAGAGTTTGCGAGGAGGTGACCCTCCGAAAACCCTTTCGCAGCTACTGTCGAACCGGAAAGAAACTCCTTATCGGGATCAAGAAGTTCTACCGGAGAAACCCGGAAAGCAGAAAAGAGGCGATCGAAGAACTCAAAGAGATAACCCGTCATGTGGTCGAGCAAGCCGCTGGGGTGGTAAACAGCCTCTACAGCAGGGGTTTCAAGGAAGCAGGACAAAAGCTCAATTGCCTGGTCTCTCTCGGGAAGAGAGTCATCGATCAAACGAAGCAGGTTCTCTCCGGTGAATCTCCCAGGAAGCGAGTCTATTCTCTGCATGAACCGGGTGTCGCTGTCATCAAGAAGGGCAAGAGTCACCCCGACTGTGAGTTTGGTTCCATCGTTGCCCTCTCCAAGAATGATGATGGCCTGATCCTTTCCCATGTGGAGTATCAACATAATGTTGCCGATGTGAAGACTCTGGGTCGGGTGATCACTGGAATCAAGAAGAACATTGGAAAGTCTCCTCGCGAAGTTACCGCTGACCGGGGATTTGATCAATCCCTTAAAAAGCAGGAAAACTGCCGCAGGAGATGGGGTGTCAAGCGAATGGCCATTCCCAAGAAAGGGAAAACGCCGCACCCGAGAAGCAAGGAATCCTGGTTTCAGAAAGCCTTGAAGCAACGGGTCAAGATCGAGCCGATTATCGGTCATCTCAAGTGCGATCACCGGCTGAATCGGTGCCGATACAAGGGGGCTGTTGGGGATACCGTCAACGTTGTCTGGGCCACCCTGGCCTGGAACACGAAAAAGATCGTCCATCTCCACATACAAAAGGAAGAAAAGCAAGCCTTAAGGGAGATGAAACGGGCGGCATAGGGGAAATCGCCCCGGAAATCCCTTCTCACCCACAATTATCTTCAGTTGTCAAAGAACAGAACGACAAAATACTATTAAAAGTCCTATTTTTCAGGACGAACTAATTACTTGATCCATTAAGGGGATTC
The DNA here is from genome assembly GCA_043818015.1 of Pseudomonadota bacterium. Lineage (GTDB taxonomy): Bacteria > Desulfobacterota > UBA8473 > UBA8473 > UBA8473 > JBDRGH01. Next base: position 3,772 of record JBDRGH010000518.1, on the reverse strand, counting down.
AAGGGGTCAAGGATTCAGGGATTCGAGTGAGGAGGCTTTGAACCATGTTCACACATCTGAAGACCACATCTTTCTGCGTCGCCGCACTAATCTTTTTGTTCTTTGTCAATCCTGCCAGAGGGGGAGAGGCAAACGAAAATATCAAGCTCTACTTTAGCCCCAATGGTAACTGCGAAAAGGCCATAATTGAAGAGATCGAGAAGGCCAAGAGCTCTATCCACATCGCCATCTTTAACTTTACCAATGGACGTATAGCAAGAGCCCTCGTGCGGGCCTGCAGACAAGGAATAGATGTAAAGGTCGTTATGGACAGGGAACGTGCTTCAGAGGTTCATTCTAAAGGTAGATTTCTTGAGAATAAGGGTATAGGCGTTAAACTCAAGAAAGGACCCTCTGTAAGAAAACAAGGTGATGAGACTGGCTTAATGCACAACAAGTTCGCGGTAATTGACGGGAAGGTAGCCATCACAGGATCATATAACTGGACCAGTTCCGCGGAAAAGTGGAATTATGAGAATTTGTTAATCATACCGTCTGTTAGGGTAGCTGAACTTTTCGAAGAAGAATTTCGGAAGCTCTGGATAAAATAATGAAGTACACCAAATATATCATATCTTTACTCGTTTTCTCCCTTATCTTCGGTTGTGCCCCGCACATAATTACGAAAAAAGAAGAACCCCACAAGCCGCCAGAGATGGTAAGGGAGAAGATACCAAAAAAGAAACCAGTGAAGCTACCAGAGGAGCCTCCGGAAAAGGAGATTGTTAAGAAAACCTATGAGAAAGCTGAGAGAGAATACGAAGAAGGTAAGTTCAAGCAAGCTATAAAGGACTTTGAAGATTTTGTAACACGATTCCCATCCAGTAATCTTGTAGACGACGCTCTTTTCAAAATGGGAGAGATATATTTTGTTCAGGGGAATTATAATAAATCCGCGGCCATTTTCCAGCAGGTTCTGGAGGATTTTCCTACTACCAAACTCTATAACAAAGCAGGATTTAAACTGGCCATCTCTCATCTAAAATTGAAGAACTTACAAGATTCTACACGAATCCTGAGAAGTTTAGTCTCACGCCCCCTTGAGGAAGAGGAGGAGGCACAGCTCTATTTGCTGTTAGCCCAGAATTACCAAGAGCTGAATAAATATGTGGCAGCGATCTCCTGGTACGTTAAGGCAATCGATATTCAAAATGACAGGGAGTCAATCAAAAAAATAGAATATACGGTAAAGGAAATTGTCAACAACCGTCTATCAAAAGATGAACTCATTGAGATTATCTACCATTACCGAGCTAAATTTCCAAGTGGGTATGCTGCATTCAAATTGGCAGAGATCTACCTCAAGGAGAGAGAATTCGGCGAGGCTAGCCTAACCCTCACCAGGATGTTGAGTATGCATCCAACACATGAATATAAGCTTGAAGCCCAGAAACTATTAAATGAGGTCAACCAAAGACTGAGGACCGACGTAAAGGCTATTGGCTGTATCTTGCCGCTTACTGGAGAGTACTCCGTTTATGGAGAAAAAACCTTGCATGGAATAGAACTGGCCGCCGATGTATTTAATCCCTCTCCAAAGGGCATACCAATCAAAGTGATAATAAAAGACTCCAAAGCCGATCCACGGGTGGCTGCCACCGCAGTCGAAGAACTGGTACTCGAAGACAATGTAATCTGTATTATTGGTCCCCTTCTGAGCGTAACATCTGAAGCTGCGGCAAAAAAGGCCGAAGAGCTGAAGGTTCCCATGGTCGTCCTGTCCCAGAAGAGTCGAATCCCAGAAATCGGTGAATACATCTTTCAGAATAGCCTAACTCCAGAATTACAGACCAAGACAATTGTAGATTGTGCAACGGGTACATTACGATTAAAAAGATTCGCTATCCTTTATCCCAACAATCGCTACGGAAATAGTTTTATGAACCTGTTCTGGGATGAGGTGCTGACACACGGGGGAGAGATAGTAGGAGTGGAGTCATACGAATCGGAGCAAAATGATTTTCAGGACGAGATTAAGAAATTGGTGGGGCTCTATTATACCGAGGATAGAAAGGATGAAATGGAAGAGATGAACTCGGAAAGTGAAGGGGATGAAGAGGAAGAGTTAAAGCCGATTATTGATTTCGATGCTATATTTATCCCTGATTACTACGACAAGGTTGGGTTGATCATTCCCCAGTTAGCCTATTATGATGTGGTAGGAATGAAGCTTTTGGGTACGAATGGATGGAATTCGTTGAAACTCATCGAGATGGCGGGACAATACGTTCAAGGGGCAATTTTTGTCGACGGCTTCTTCAAAGACAGTCCCTATCCTTTTGTGCAAAAGTTTGTTGACGACTTCAGATCAGCTTTTGGTGAAGAACCACACGTACTTGAAGCCCAGGCTTATGATTCCGCTAATATAGTTATTGATCTGATCAGGAACCAGGGTGTCGAATCCCGCGATGAACTGAAAGAGGGATTACGTGAAATTAAGGACTATCCAGGAGTCTCAGGGGCTACCTCTTTCAACGAGAAAGGAGATTCACACAAGATACTGTATATTCTTACGGTAATGGGCCGCAACATCGTACAATTAAGATGACTCCTCGCTCTTCCCGAAAACCTTGGCTACCCATATACTGAGCTCATATAACAACAAGAGGGGTACAGCCATCATTAACTGAGTCATTACATCCGGAGGAGTAAGAATTGCAGAAGCTATGAAGATAATTACAATGGCGTATTTCCGTTGAGAAGTTAGCATCTTCGCATTTACTACCCCAATTTTGGATAAAAAGAAGACGAAGAGCGGTAGTTCAAATACAATCCCGAAGGCGAAAAGCAGCTTCGTAGAAAAAGAAAAGTATTCTTTCATGGAGGGTAACGGCCGTATAGCCTCGGTAGCAAAACCCATAAAGAACTTAAAGCCAAAGGGAAAAACGATGAAATAGCCAAATAATGCCCCCCCAGCAAAGAATATAGTTGAGAAGATAACAAAGGGCCAGACATATCTCTTTTCTTTTTGATAGAGGCCTGGGGAGATAAAAGACCAGATCTGATAGAGAACCACTGGACTCGCAACAAAGATACCAGCTAATAATGATACCTTTAAGTAAGTGAAGAAGGCTTCTGCTAATCCGGTAAAGATTAACGATCCATCGGGTGGCAGGACATCTAACAGAGGTTGCATCAAAATGGTGAATATTCTCTTTGAAAAGAAATAGGAGGCGACAAACCCAATGCCAACCGCGATAAAACAGATGATCAGTCTCCTTCTTAACTCTTCAAGATGAGAAGTAAAGGGAAGCTTTTCATCAACCACTGAACTTCTTACCTCCCTCACCTTCTTCGTTCCCTTTTGCCGCTTCTCTCTTTAATGTGTCAGTTCCTAAAGCTTCTTCCTTTCGTCCCTTGTTTTCCTTTTCTTCCAAATCCTCTACCCCCTTAACATTCCGCACTGCCTCCTCATAGTCCTTTAGCAACTCCTCTTTTTCACGAGCCAGTTCCCCTCCGATATCGAGGGTTTCCTTAACATCCTCGGCCGTCTTTTTAAACTCCGTCACTATCCTCGCTAAGGTCCTGGCAACCTCGGGTAACTTCTTTGGGCCTATAAATATCAAAGCAACAACAAAGATTATTATCAGTTCCGGAATTCCAATCCCAAACATCCTTTTCTCCCATAAGCTTGGCGGACGATGCCAACTGAGTTACAAGGATAGAGTTTTTGCCGATGGGTGTCAATAATTATTTGTGACTGGAGTTTCCCGAATTCATAGTGAACTCCTTT
>JBDRGH010000517.1:0-2989 GCA_043818015.1 Pseudomonadota bacterium | reverse complement strand
TGTGGGGTTTCACGCTGGTTTCAACCATACTCACTCCAAAAGAAGGCATCTTCTCCTTTTCTATCGATCTATACAGGGCAGTTATAGGCACTGTCCCGCCTACAGCCATCAGCGCCAGTACCTCGTCTTTGTACACAAGCTTTTTGAAAGCAGCAAGTGCTATCGGTATACTGTACCTATCATCCTCCACAATACTCTTTATCTTTCTCCCACGTATCCCTCCCATCTCATTGATGTACCTGAAATAGTTTCTGGCAGCGGCTGTGTATGGAATCCCAGCATCTGCAGCAACACCCGTCTGAGAGAACATAATCCCAATCTTAATCGTATCCTTCGTTACACCTCTTATTTCTCCTGAATGGCCTTGTTGGACAAGAAAACAAAAAAGAAATACCATAATGAGCGGAATTGAAACATAAGCCCCCTTCGGTTTCATAAAGCTTCCTCCTCGTATAATATGTTTGGTTTGTTAGTTAAAGTAAATTTTATTCCCTATCTGCCCTTTCCTTATATACAAGTCTCGGTATCAGAGTTATGTATTGACCAGAGGGAAACCCGTATTCTTCTAAAAACTTCTCCATGGGGATCAACCTGCCGTCTCTGTGTCTGGCCCTTATGACTCTACCTTTCTTCCTGTCTATCTCCCAGCCGTATTCTTCTTCAAGCAAACGTAAAACCTTTACTTTTTTGATTAGTGGTATCTCAACCTCCCTCCTTACGTAAAGGTGCCAGTCATCGGGCCAGACTCCGAAACCATTCTTGTAATAGTCTAGGTAAAAATCAAATTTTGTTTGTCGGGCCGCTTCCATATCCTGAAATAACAGGCATAGCTTTGGAATGAGCGCAAGGACCTCTTCCTTGGTTTCGACCGGTACGATCATATGCTCGGGTATGGGGTCCACTTCTCCCTTCTTCCCTGTATTTCCATGAAGAGCCCACCACTTGCTCCTGTCATATTTATTTCCCATCAGGTATCGCTTGAAGTTGAAACCACCAGGTCCCAGTATTACCGGGATGCCGGCCCTGGCGTAACCCGATGCCAGGGTATACATTAGCTCCGATGCTGGGCCCCAGATAACGAGAACATTTGGGAATCTGGTCGTAAAATCTGACTGCAAAGTATAGGTAGCCCTGTAAGGCGACCTGAACCCCATATAGCCGACCTTATAGAATGCGGTTGTAAAATGAGACTGGCCTGAACATCCGCCGGTATTTACTAGACACTTTGGATTGAAGAGCGAGGGGTAAAGTTCATATAAGAACTTTCCGGTCTTCTTGTCCCTGTGTCTAGCGATGTCAGATGCGGCACAACCAGCGACCGTAACCGAATAAGTATTCGATATTAATTCAGATGCAATATAAGCTATATCCATATCCGAACCTTTATAGTTATTGCAGCCCATTATGACTATCGAGCCCGGACAAGAAAACACCGTAATAGCCCAATCCCTTACTTCTAAATTGCTGAAAGTTCCCCTCCCGGCCTTCATGAGAGCTTTATCCTCTCTTATTTCTTCTTGGGCCGCACTGATGATCATATCTATTATAGGTATGTCGTGGGGACAGGCCTCTTCACATTTGCCGCAGTAAATGCTCTTGTCGTGCAACTCGCATAACCTTGAGTTATTGCCGTCTGTAGCCGCCATTAACGCGGCACTTATATGGAGGCTGTTAGGACACACTCTAAAACAGGCATCGCACTCATCACATTTCGAGGCCCATTCTTTGATCTCATCCATCGATAAAAGGTAGCTCTCTTTCCTCTGGGCTTTAACTGCCTGGACCAGCTTGACGGCCACTTCACCAGCTTTCTTAGGATCCGTGATCAATACAGCCGAAGCACCACTCAAAAATTCTTTTACAATATCATCCACCGCTTCTTCAATCCTATCTACCAAGCCCATATTCTGTTTGAAGCTGGTGGCGATAACCTTTGCATCTGTTCTTCTCGCATCTTCCAAGACATTTGTCTTACAACACGTATCACTCACCACGATCACATCGGCTATTCCCATTCTGAAAGCCTTGCCGGCTTTAACAGGGGAGGTGAGTATCTTTGCTTTCTCATAAAACCTCACGAGGTCATGACCGACAGACCCAATACCAGTCACCTCTACGGTATCTTCCAAACCATTCGCCTTGATATACTGAACAGCATTCCAGGCCGGCAGGAAGTCAAACCCCATAAATACTAAAGTTGGCTTACCTGTGTCTACCGAACCGAGGCCTGTAGGCGTCGTAGCTTCAGGAAATGTTGGAAGCTCCACCAGCTCTCGCTCAGCTCCCCAGCAAAAGTCAAAAAAGGCATGTTTCAGGAATTCATTAATATCGAGGGCAGCCAGGAGGAGTGACCCGGTATGGAGTGCCTTTGATTCCAAATCTATTACATTCTGCTCATAACCCACACTAGCAGAGGCAAGAAGGCTTGTGAGTTGGTCTTCTAAGTATGTTACTACCCTGTTGGCCTCTGTCAGGGTCTTGGGCGTAAAACCGCACAGTGTATTTACATTCATCATTCCGTAAGCGACATTCTTGCCCCAGTTTATCTCTTTTTCCTCGCCGAACTCTTTTATGCAATGGTTTAATAGATCTCTCGTTCCTGATAATTGTACAGAAAGCCCTCTGCATGACGCCTGCAGTGAGAGTTTTGCCTGATAGGTCTCTAAGCCTAAACCACAGGTTCCTTTCCCCTTATCAAGCTCGCATGGGCCCATGAGACAGTTCCTACACGTCTTTTCGGTCACCGTGTACAGCGGTGGGTATCTCTCTAATAACATCCTATCCCACTCGGCTATATCCGTTGCCTCGGGAAACGGAGTGAGCCATACCTTCATCTGGTTTACGAGGTTATCTGACCAGGTCTTTTCAATCGATTCTTTTACTATTTCGTCTACTCCCCTTATGTCTCTTACCGTCTTCGTGACGTCAATCTCTTTATGCCCTACCTTTGCAGTCTTGTATTGCTTCGTTTTCGACATAGACATTCTCC
>JBDRGH010000516.1:0-2733 GCA_043818015.1 Pseudomonadota bacterium | reverse complement strand
GACTCTGAAAGGGTCCATATAAATGAGTTGATCCCTGGTTCAAAGAGTGGCGATAGGGTACGGCTGAACGATTACCACATCCTCGTATTAGGGGGTGGTTTCAGCTGGGCGGATGATCATGGAGCCGGTGTCATCATGGCTGCTAAGTTGAGATACAATATGGGCCAAGAGATTGAGGAGTTCATCGGAGCAGGGAAGCTCGTTATCGGTATCTGTAATGGATTCCAGGCCCTGGTAAACCTGGGGCTTCTTCCTGGATTTGATGGGGATTATCATTCAAGAAAGGTCGCCATGACCTATAATGACTCGGGAAATTTTGTCGATACCTGGGTCAACCTCAGGGTAAACAAGGATACGGTATGTATTTTCACCAGGGGGATTTCCACGCTTGAGCTTCCTGTCAGGCATGGTGAAGGGAAATTCTTCGCCGCTCACGGAGATATCGATAGACTCATAAAGAAAAACCAGGTTGTTATGCGGTATGCAGACAGAGAGGGTAATCCTGCTCACGGAAAATGGCCGTTCAACCCAAACGGATCTCTCTATGATATTGCCGGGATCTGCGACACCACGGGAAGGATATTCGGAATTATGCCTCACCCAGAGGCCTACAATCACTACACGAACCATCCGGACTGGGTTTTAAAAAGGGAGCAGTTGGCAAGGAAAGGTAAAAAGATAGAAAAGGAGGAAGGTGAGGGAATTGCCATCTTTAGAAATGCCGTACGGTATATCCAGGAAAATCTTTAATCAAAAAATCAAATATTCCAGTACCTACGGTGAGCCCCCTTTGCCTTTGCAAGCACAGGGGAAAGAATCCGTGCGTCCTCCTTTCCCGACCAGTCTCGCCCCTCAATTACCGATTCACCTCGGAGTTCCTTTAAAACCGCCTTCACCCCATCCCGCAAGCCCTGGAGGTTGTAGCCACCCTCGAGCGTAAAAACTAGCTTGCCGTCACAGCTTGATCGGGCAATGTCCATGAGGATCCGTGCCAGCCCGGCAAACCCCTCGGATGTGACTGACATACCCCCCAGGGGATCACCCTTATAGATATCGAACCCAACGGAGCCGAGTACCAGATCAGGATTAAATTCAAGGGCTATAGGCTGAAGGATCTGCTGGTAAATAGCGATATATTCTGCATCGCCATACCCTGTTGACAGGGGAACATTCACGGTATACCCCTCTCCTTTTCCTCTCCCGACCTCACGAAAGCTTCCGCTCCCCGGATAATAGGGATACTGATGGGTGCTGAAGTAAAGAATAGAAGGATCATCTTCAAAAGAATGTTGTGTGCCGTTACCATGGTGAAGATCCCAGTCAATAATCAGCACTCTCTGTAAGCCCAGCTCTCTCTGGGCATAGAGAGCACCTATTGCCACATTGTTAAAAAGGCAGAAGCCCATGCCCCTGTTCCTCTCGGCATGATGGCCCGGTGGTCTTACCAGTGCAAATGCATTGTCCAGTTGGCCGCTGTTTACCATGTTGATGGCATTACAGAGGCCTCCCGCAGCACGTAAAGCAGCTCGATAGGAACCGGGCGAGGTCTGCGTGTCTGCATCAAGGTAACCGTGTGGCTTGCCGGCAGTGGCTGCGACCATGCCTATGTAATCTTTCGAATGAATGTAGAGTAATTCCTCTTCCGTAGCCTCCCTTACCGGAACATCAGTAAATCTATCTTTCATATCCGGATCGTTCAGCATCTCATAGATAGTCTCCAGTCGCCGGTGACTTTCCGGGTGAAAGTCTCCAGGTCTATGGTCAAGATAACTCTCATCCCTCACAATTCCCGTCTTAGACATGGCGTGTCTCCTCTACCATTTTTATTGTCAAAAAAAGCCGATCGGGTAACCGTTAGCAGAGGTTATCAAGTGATACCATCCATGGTCAATCAAAAAAATAGCCGTTCTTTTCCCTTCTTCCGAATTTGGTGTGGATATGGAACAACGAGATAGGCGTTTCAGCCTGCATGTGCGTGAAGACATGTAGACAGGTTAAACTGGATTGTAGTCCCGAAAATTCAAAATTGTCCCGCCTGTCCCGATCATAGTCGCCGGGTCCCCAATATGAAAGATGCAATCCCCTTCGCATGCAGAAGTTTACCCAGAAACTACGTCCCCTCTCGTCTCACTCAGAGGTTTCTCTCTGCTTGCGGCAATTACCTTGGCCTTCTTCAATAATGATTTTGGAAAGGATAACGTTACATTTTGTCTGTCCATAGATACGCCCCTTTTAAGAGATCGCATTTATACCTCTATCATGTATTAACGTGGGCTATCTATTACAAAATTTAATCAGATCTTTGGCAAAAGTCCCTCTTGATATCTTGTGCCTTACCCTGCGGTTTTTGCAGCCTGCCTTGAATCCCACGGCGCACATTTTAGGAGAAGAACCATACCGGGAATAGCGATGAGTGTACAGACAATAAAGAAACTTTCCCACCCGAGGTTCTTGGCGAGAAACCCGGTCGGAGCCGAGGCCAGCACCCGGGGAACACCCATAAGGCTGGTGAGAAGTGCATATTGTGTGGCGGTAAATTTTTTGTGGGTAATACTTGCCATGAAAGCGGCATATGCAGCAGTCCCCATGCCACTGCTTACATTCTCAAAGGCAATGATGCCGGATAAAACAGGAACGCTGTGGCCGATACGTGCCAGTATTGCAAAACATGCCGTTGATAGGGCCTGGAAGACGCCAAAAATCCAGAGGCTACGGTTGATTCCCAGGCGGATC